>NZ_WOWT01000035.1:0-42758 GCF_009746545.1 Oceanobacillus sp. AG | reverse complement strand
TAAAACGAACAAGAAATTCAAAAAGTTAATCAAAAGTCAACTACAGTATTGGTTTGCGGGATTACCTAACTATATCAAGGTATACCTGCCTAGTTTGGGCTGCGAAAGTTGAGTAATAACAATTGAAAACGAATACCCGAAAAATTAGAACCGGATATTGTCAGTTTAAAACACGAATAGCATTAACCAAATTTTAAAATAATTATTAAATTTTCTCTTGACATTTATACGAAACCTATGTAGAGTAAAAATTATTAAAATTAAATATGTAATTTTCTTATCCAGAGAGGTGGAGGGACTGGCCCTTTGATACCTCGGCAACAGACTTTTTGAAGCACTGTGCCAATTCCAGTAGCGTTAAGCTTGAAGATAAGAAGAGAAACTAGTAATGCGATTTAAACCTCTTCTTATATTAAGAAGGGGTTTTTATTATTTTATTACATATAAAACAGGAGGAGAAGAAATGAAACGTACTCTAGAACAAAGGTTAAAAGAAGGAACAGTTATTGTTGGAGAAGGGTATTTGTTTGAATTGGAACGAAGGGGTTATTTACAAGCAGGGTCATTTGTACCGGAAGTGGCACTAGAAAACCCAGAAGCACTTAAACAAACCTATAGAGATTTTATGAATGCTGGATCTGATGTGATCTTAGCGTTTACGTATAATGGTCATCGAGAGAAGCTTCGCATTATTGGTAAAGAAGATTTATTAGAGCCGCTAAATCGGAGTGCAATTCGGTTGGCAAAAGAAGTAGCCAAGGAACACCCGACAGAGGAGGCACTTGTTGCGGGAAATATTTCGAATACAAATATTTTTGATCCAAATAATCCAGCTTCCAAGGAAGAAGTGAGAAGTATTTTTGCAGAAATGGTGAAATGGTGTAAGGAAGAGGGCGTTGACTACATTGTTGGTGAAACATTTTATTATCATGAAGAAGCATTAATCGCCTTGGAAGAAATTCAAAAACAAGGTTTACCTGCAGTGATTACGTTAGCCTTATTTGCGGAGAACATTTTAAGAGATGGATATACGGCAGATGAATCATGTAAAATCCTTTCTGAAAAGGGGGCATTAGTAGTTGGTCTGAACTGCTTCCGCGGACCTGATACTATGCATTCATACTTAGTGGACATCCGAAAAAATGTAGATGGCTATGTGGGCGCTCTACCACTTCCATATCGGACAACGGAAGAAAATCCGACATTCTTTAATTTGCCTGATGCCGGATGCAATTGCACATTGCCTACGGAAACAACTTTCCCGACTGCACTTGATCCGCTTTACCATAATCGTTTCGAATTAGCGGAATGGGCAAAAGAAGCAAAAGAAATTGGTATTAATTATATCGGCTTATGTTGCGGTGCCTCACCTGCAATGCTAAGAGAAGTTGCAGAAGCTGTCGGAGTTGAAACAATAAATTCAAAATTCTCCCCGAACATGGAGAAACACTTTTTATTTGGTAATGATGAAACACTTAAAAAGCACAACACGGAATATCGTACAAAGGCATAATAAGATGACTGTTTTTTAATGAGTAACCCAACTTTAGCACTGATAAACTTCATAAAATTGCTCTACATCCCTGTACAGAAGATAATAAGAAATGAAACAAGTTAACAATCAATCGATTTAAATAAAAAAAGAGCTTACCATACCGAAATGTATTTGCTACAGCCAGCACATTTCTTTCGGGTAGGGTAAGCTCTCTCCTCATTTTAAATTTCGTAGTGCTTTTAAACATGATGATTATATTTATTCTTCGTCCACTTCAATATCTTCATCGACTACAGGGGCCTCCGGTTCATCATCAAAAAAGTCTGGCGGATTAGGTGGTGCGGAGGCATTATTGCTAATACTGATTTCAACGGTATACGTCATTGGTACGAATTCATTGAATTTACTCATATTCACCACTGTCCCCTTTACTTCTGGAGAATAGACATACTTGACTATATACTTAATATCAGCGCCTTTTGATTGATATTCATCAAAGAATAACCGTGGCAGATCTCCTTCCATTTGACCACGGAAATCAGCTAAATACGGCTTACCTAATGAATACGTAACAGTAACACCCTTATCATCTTGGTCCGTTAATTTGGTTTCCGCCTCAACGGATTGGGAAATGAATCTTCCATAAGGTATGTCTGTATTGTATCTCTCTTTTACCGTCACATCTAAATCCGGGTAATTGCTAACTGCTTCCTCCGCAGTCAGTCCCCAAAAGTTTGGAACGACCGTAGCTTTACCTACAGATACCTTCACTTTCATCTTATCTCGTTTTGCTACCTTTTCATCTGCAGCTTCACTTTGACTAATAATATGTTCCGGCTCGATACTGTCAGAGTCAGCTTCTTCATAAGTCATGTCAATTTCATTCGTTTCTGCCCACTTTTCCACTTCTTCTTTGGGCTTTCCTGTAAAGTCAGGTACCGTAATATTCTTTTCAAAAACTTCCTTTCCTTTTGAATAATAGACGGCAGCACTGTGTTTACGTTGATATTCCGCCTCATCGACCCCACTATCCCGGATCGTAGTCTTAATATATTCCCCTTCTTCAAGGTCATCACTATACTCTGTAACCAATTGCAGGTTTTCCGCTTTATTTTCGTCAATCCAATTCCGTGCTTCCTCCTGGCTCATTTCCGAAAAGTCTGGGAGCGGTATAACCTCTTCTGGATCTGGTCCCAAGCTGCTCGTTAACTCTAGAGTCTTCCCTTTCCGGATTTTATCCCCAGCAGCTACACTTTGCGCAAAAACCTGATTGGCATCATATTCCATATTATACTCTTGGTTTAATTCAATTTCGACATCATTCTCACCTGCCCATTCCCGGGCCACGGATACAGACTCTCCTACAAAGTCTTCAACCTTCACATGGACAAGCAGATAATAGATGAAGAAAATCAAACCACAAGCTAAAACGGATCCTGTAATAATCAGCCACATCCGACGTCTCTTTTTTCTTCGGTAGTCCAGATCAATTTCCACTTCTTCTTCGGCATCCCGCTGTCGGCTGTTCCGTGTAGGGGAAGGCGCCCGCGGAGGCTCGGTCTCAAGTTCAGATTTGTTATCTTCTATTTCCGAAGCAGGCGCTTGGTTTTCTTGGTTTTCCTGGTTTTCTCGTTTTTCCGGCAACTCTGTTTCTTCTTGATTCTCTGTTTGCTTATCTTGCTCCTCTTTTACTTGTTTATCTTTATCCTTATCTTCCTCTTGCTCATTCAACATGTCTTGATACTTATCTTTATTAAATTTTGATAAAAAATCACTCATAAGAAGATAGTACACCTTTCCTTAGCAAGTAAGCCTGATCCGATTGCACTGCAATTTCATTGGAGTGCGTTACGACAACGACACATTTATCATGTTCGTGTGCCATTTTCTTAAAGATATCAATGATTTCCTGCTCCATCTCTTCATCCAAGTTCCCCGTCGGTTCATCGGCAAGAATCAACTCTACGTTCGTCGCCAGCGCGCGGGCAATCGCCACACGTTGCTGCTCTCCCCCGGAAAGCTTGTTAACCGGACGATCGGCTTTACTTTGTACAATCCCGATATAATCCAGTAAATTATATGCAACTGTTTTTACATCTTCCGGAATGTCATTTTCTGTAATTGACATCGGAATCAACACATTTTCCACCGCAGTGAAGGTCGGGATTAAATTATAGCTTTGAAAAATAATACCGACATTATTACGGCGATACTTTTCATAGCCTATTTTCTTAATATCTTCATCATTAAACAAAACGGTCCCGCCATGCGGTGAATCCAAAGCACTGAGTAGGGATAAAAGAGTCGTTTTCCCTGAACCGGATTGCCCTAAAATCGTGTAGAACTTCCCCTTTTCAAAAGAAACAGATGTGTCTTTCAATATATAACGACGCTTGTCACCATCTTGATAATAATAATTTAAATCTTTCGCTTCTAATATCATCATTTCACCCCTCCATTACATCAGTATTTTCTTTGGATTCAACCGTAAAATATAAACAAGCGGAATAACCGTTGAAATTAAAATCGTTAACAGTCCAATTCCATAGAAGATAAGAATATAGCTTGAATTAAGGCTTACCTCATATGAATCCAAGACATCTTCTGTTGTTAAATTCGTCTGGATTTCACTAAAATACATCATTTCATCTTGAGATGTATTATGATCAGCTTTCATCATCGTATCGGATACCTGTCCGGCTATGAAGTTACCGCTGAATAGGGATAGCGTAATCCCAATTAAAGCAACAACCATTACTTCGATCAGTATTTGCCCGACAACGCGCCCCCGTCGTTCCCCTAAAGATAAATAGATTCCTAGTTCACGTTTCCGGTCTCTCAAGAATAGTAGAACTACTAAACCAATAATCAGTACCGTTGCAATGACTGCAGCCGCTAGTACATATTTTGCTAGTTTCGACATCGACTCTACCGGACCGGCAATACTATCATACTGATCCGTAGCACTGACTACTGTATAAAGCTTCGGCAATAATGGAGTGACCTCTTCTTCAAATGCTTCACTATCTTCCGGATTATTTAAGACGAACATTGGAGTGTAATATTCAAAGGAACTATCTTCCCCTTCCGCCTCCATCATCTCCGCAAATTCTTCATCTGACTTCAATAGCTCTTCCCAATAATATTCGGTTTCACTACGGACAATCTCATTTGGGACGTAGATTGTATTTTGGTAATCCATATCCATGAAATCGAACATTCCATCTTCTGAATCTTCCCCTGCATCTTCCTTCAGTGTTTGAGATTCAAATAAGCCGATTACTTCCAATACTACATCACGGGAAGTAACTATTTCCTCTTCACCGGTCTCATCATCATAAGTAAAGACCATATTGGATAACGTAAAGGTATCGCCCACATGCAGATTATTTAATTCTGCTAATTTTTGCGAAATAATGGCGACAGAAGTACCGTTTTCCACTTCTTCCTCGTTAAAGACGCGTCCATCAACTAATTTCGCCTTCTCTTCTTCAAAATCAAGAACAGGAGCATAGTTAATTCCTTTCATCATAAAGTCCATACTCGGGCCAAATTGAACTAAATCTTCCATATCTTCACCCTGATAACTCTCAATACTCTCTGACCCTAGAGAGGTGGACATATTATAATCATAATATTTCACATAGGAGAGCTCACCAATTTGTTTTATCAAATCGATATCAATGTCTTCAATTTCCGTTTCCATCAATTCCGCTTCACTGAGAGCATCGAGCTCTTCATAATCAATCTCAACCGTCGCAGCAGCGCCAAGTCTCTCTTTGATATTCGACTCCACATTACTAGTTGCTTGCTGGATGGAAATTGCCCCCGATATTAAATTTCCCAATATAAAGATAACAGCCAATAAAATTAATGATTTCCCTTTGTTTCTAGTAATACCTAAAAATCCCCGTTTAATAAAATTCATTACAAACCCCCTCACTTCATATTTTTAAACTTATGTATCTAGTATATAGAACTATTACCTATTATCCAACAACATTTTTCATTTATCTTAAAAAAACTCCTCAAAGAGAGATTGCTCTAATCTTTAGGAGTTTTGTTTCTTTCACTATATTATTTGTATGTAAAAATTTTCACCTCATCGTTACTGTCGATCGTTGCTAATAGAATTTCCTTTAAATCAACTGCAAACATTGAATGAATTTTTTTCTTCAACCAGATTTCATCTTTTCCAAATTGATTAAGTGTTTCAACATCAATCTGTCCTTCTTTAACAATTGGCATGGGGAAAAATAATGGTTTAACAGCAATTCGCATGTCCGTTGGAGTAACTGTGTTATACTGCGAAAATAAAAACACGGATAAACTGCCGCCTGGTTCCCATAATGCAAGAGAAACTTTATCAATATCATCTATTTTTTGCTTTCTTAATTCTGATAATAAAACATCGAGTGAGATTCTTGCTTTTAATAAACCTTTATAAATAATTTGTCCGTTTTTAATAAGCGGAATTGGAGTTGGTTCAAGGAACTTCCGCAGCGCTCTCCATTTTAAACTTAAATATACACCCACCGTATACAGTATTACTAATACTGATATCGTGATCATCGAACCTTTTAACCCTAGTTGCTCATCAGATAAAGGGTGTGCAATAATATTCCCAATTAATAAAGCCATCATAAAATCAATTAATCTTAACTGGGATATGGATCGTTGACCCATTATTTTAGCCACGATTAACAGAAAGAAAAACGCAACAATTGCTCTTAGGACCCATTGTATAAAATTAAGAGACTCTTGTTCACCAAAAAACTCCAAATCATTCACGCCCTCAGACTTAAGTTTTCATTTGTTACTTGTAAGCCTTATTCCCAATATTTACATGGGGAAGGCTGTTTTGAAACCAATTATCTAATTTATTGAACAATTAACCGGAACACAAACTCCTTCATATCCACAAAGCGCGGAAAGACAGGTTTTTCGTTTGTACCTGCAATTACCAATGGTACCAGCGATTCTTGTCTGTGTAAGGAACCATGTGCTGCACCTGAAAGATGAGCTGGTGTAGATTGAGCTTTAAATTCACAGCCCGGTTTCGCATTTACCACAATAAATCTTCCCTTATGAGAGTGCAAGGCACCGTATAAACGTGCTAACGCATCCGGATAATCTCCATAGGACAATACTTTATCATTCGACAACGTCAATTGAAGAAGCTCATGATTTCCGTGCACGTTCCATGTTTGATTATATACATCTCTATACTCCCCATCCCGGCTATATCGCAAGGAACCTTTTCTCATTCCCGATTCAATGTTTACGGAAATCCCATCGTCGTTCTTCCAAGCAATGATATCGATACGGTGATCCTTTTTTAACCTTTCGATAATGGGAGCCAATGAAAGATTCTCATTCAGCACATAAATATAAGCCATACGCTGATTCACACTAAAAGCTAGCTGATCTTTTTTATGTACTGGACGTTCAATTCGCGCTATACGGTAACTTTTCAGCAGTTTACGTAAGTCAATAACAACATCTCGATGTTTGGTACCTGTTGCAGCATGACCGTTATCCCCAATAATCAGCCATACATTCTGATTAAGCGCTTCTTCCCAACTTGAATATAAATTCAATGTTTTTTGTATTTCTTTATCTATTTTCGTAATGCCCTTTATATCCAGCGGACCTTTAAAATGAATACGGGCGTCCATATCCTGAAAAATACAGAAAGTAAACAAAGGTAGTTTGTTTTTACGAATTAAATACCGCAGTTCCCTTGCTGTATATTTACGATTTCCTGCAGCTATCTGGGTTGGAAAACTCCATGACCTTAATTTTGAAAAAGTCCCCAACGAGAAGATAGAAGGACCTTCAGCTGTCCACTTGCCATCTTCAAAATAAGTCAATGTGCTAAGCAGCCGTGGCACACGCAAACGTTTAGGGGTATTTCCACGATAGACAAAAGAATTAATAGAAGCCGAGGGAATTCCCAGCGCAGCCAATTCTTCATAAATGGTGGTGACTTCATCACCCAAATGATCATGGTTCAAGCGATACAGCATATTATGAACAGATTTTCGCATTCCCATCCGAAATGTTTCCCGAAAGCCCGTACCGTAATTAATGAACTGCTTTTCCGAATCATCGAACCAGTTCAACCCCGGTATATGATGTTTATCCGCATATGTACCTGTCAAAAGGCTACTGTCTATGGTTACAGACATCGTTGGAAACGAGGTTACCATATTGGATATGTAATTACCGTTTTCCATTAAAAACTGCAAAGCGGGAGCGCGCCCTGTTTGGGCAGCTACCTCCAATGGCCCACTCATCAACGAATCGATATTTAATAAAATAACTGGTTTTCGTAAAGATCGAGCTGCTTTCATATCCCATTCATCCTCATCACGTTTGTTTGCGGAAAATAAAATTAGGAGTTACTACTCCCTAGAAAATATTGTATCCTTTTGCGGATAAAATTATCCCATTGTTCCTGCGTATCTTAGTGAATAATGAGGTTTTGTTTTCCCGTTAGCATGCTCTTCTTACTTTAATGGGAAAACAATAGGGAACTATTAGCCTTTTAGGGCGCTCACCTTGCTCTAATAAGAAAACAAACGATTCCTATTTTCCCATACGCATGATTATCTTACTTAATTGGGAAAGTATCCGTCCACCGGGCAAGGAACGGTAATCAGAGCACAAAAATCATAAATCTTATATTCACTACCCTTCTTCATTTTTCATATCCGACCAAGGAACAAATGAAAATGGAACCCCAACAAATTTTGCTGTTGTTTCATCAAAGGATACGAGATCTTGTCTCGAAATTTCTTTCAAAGAATGTTTGCCCATTGCACGGATACCTTCCTTGATTTCTTCTACACTTGATGTTAAATAATTTGCCGCTGCTTGAGCACCATCGTCAATGTTAAATTGGTTGGCGAATTTCCCTTCATGAAAAGCAACTTCAGTTGGTGGTTCAAAAGGAACTGCCTTTAGTGATTGATTATGGGTGACAGCAAATAACAATGCTGATCCTATATAGACAGCATCCGCCCCTAAAGCAAGCACTTTTAGAAACTCACTTGGTGTAAATAACCCGCCTGAAACAATTAAACTTACGGAATCTTTCTTTCCGAGCCTTTCCAGATGATTAACAGCACGAACAACTGCGTGGAGCGTAGGTATTCCGAAGCTGTCAGATAAAATCGGAGCACCACCATGGGTTGAGCCTTGGCCGCCATCAATTGAAATAAAGTCTATTCCGAGGTGAAGTGAAGCTTCAATATCTTCTTCCAATCTCCCGCCAGCAGCAATCTTTACCCCAATTGGAACACCGCCAGAAACTTTCCGTAGTTCCTTTACTAAATCCTTAAGGTCATCAATCGTTTGATCGTCAAAAAAATGCTCATAAATTTGAGCAACTTCTCCTTCCTTAAGGCCCATCAGCTTCCTCGCTCTCCCTGTCAAATTCTCCGGTTGAATTTTCGCTCCCATGCCCATCTTAGCACCTTGGCCAAGTTTAATCTCAATCATATCTACTTGTTTATAAAGCTTCTGTTCTTTCGCCCAAGCTGTTTTGGAAAACTGCAAGATTAGCTTGCCGCCCAACTTTAATTCTTCGGGTAACACCACTCCTTCACCGGTGTTAATTGCAGTATTAACCTCTTTAGCTGCCTTCGCAAGGGCCATCCGTACATGCTCACTTAGTGCCAGCCCATAAGCCATTCCACTAATCAATAATGGGATTTCAGCATTTAAAGGTTTTTTTGCCTTGGGACCGATCGTAATTTTTACATCAACTTCATCATCGCTATCTGTAGGAAACGTGGTAATTTGGGCAGGGATGAATGTTAGACTAGACAAATGCGGCCAAGACCTAGAACCACCGATTGGACGGTGTAGAACTTCACCTGAATCTGCTCGCAGATTATTTTCCAACATATTCTGTAAGCCAACATGTGCAAGTCCTGGAATTAATTCGATCAAATTTTCTTGATAGCTATCCGTAAATATTATGTTTCCAATTTTTTTTACGATTGCTTTAAAAATCCAGCGTCTTCCGAAAATGAGAAATAAAAGGATGGCAAGGACTATCGTAACCAATATAAGTGTTATTATTTGTAACATCATTACCAGTTCACTACCTTTTTTAATGACAATCAATAAACGAACGGCTAATTAGGAGAAGATTGCTTTTCCTCTTCCTTCTTCCAAGGAGGATCAGCATCTTCATGTAATTTCTGATTTACTTTATAAATGGAAAGCGGGATGAGGTATGCTAAAACAGTACAAAACACCCCTAATAGGGATGGTATCCTTTCGGTGATCATGCTCCACATTTCTACTAATCCCCTCTCGAGTTTACGCGAACTGAAGTACCTGGTTGTGTAATCGTTCCCTTTACATTAATGGTAATTTTACTTTCGGAAAAATAATTTTCCCCATGATCCCAATCTTGTTTTATTTCATTCCATAGTTTATTATGATGAATCCTAAGATATTTATCGAAATCCAGCACATCAACTTGTAGTTCATCCTTCATTTTTCGGACAGCTATTTCCGATAATTTTTTCACCTCCTTTTCAAACGCTTGTTCAAATATCTTTAAATTTTCTTCTTTATAGAAATCTACCGTACCAAAGTATTCTCTAATCGCTGCTGTTAATGAAATATCTACTTGAAATTCCAATGCATTTTTATCACGATTCAACAGCTTATAATCACTGCTACTCCCCGTAATTTCAAATGTGGCCTGTTCACCCTCGACTTCAGTAGTAACACTACCATCCTGGGCACCGCCAGTAATAAATTGTCGCCCTTTTGCATCTGCTCCCGTTAGTGTATCAACCAGTTTATTTGGCTTTTCAGCAATTACCGCTATACCTTGGTAATATATAGAGTTGTCTGCCACCTCAGTAAGGAGTGGTACCGTAAAGCTTCGATTGATTAATAGCTTTTCTTGAACGTCTCCAATCTGGATCGGTTTCATCGTTGCCACAGATTCAGCATTCTCCATTATTTCGGTTATATACTCTGCCGGAATCTTGACATGTTCCGGCTCAACATTTAGAAGAGTTTTTGCTTTGTTATCAGCTACAACAATGAAGATACCCCTTCGCATGTACTCCTGCCTGACAAAAACGTCTAAAACATTTGCAAGCATATCTTCTTGCTCAGCTAACTCTTTAGATATAATAACTAAATCTAAATGTTCGACATCCATTTTTCGATTTTCCTGTCTTGAAATATCCCGATTTGTCTCGAATATTCCTTCTCCTGTTCTGCTTATATTTCGATATGCTTTTCCTCCCCCGGGCTCTGTAATTGTACCTAAACCTGCAGGAACTATAATTTGCTCGGTTAATTCAAGGATTGCCTTTCCACCATCATCTTCAGCCAAGTCAATTGCAACTGCAGATAAAAATGCTCTTTCTTCTATTTGCACCTCATCCCAACATCCTGAAAGAGTGACTAAGAAGAAAATAAGAAGTGGCATGATAGGAAGCATTTTATTGTCCACGATTTTTGCCTCCTTTAATCCCATACATGATCCAAAGCGGAATCACGACAAATACATGGAGAATAGAGGTTGTATAAGCCAGATACTCTTTAAATTTGACATTTTCCAAAAAGTTATTAGGAAGCGTCGAGATGAAATAAATAAGAGGTGATAGCCCAAATACAATCGTATGCTTTTTAAGCTTTGGCAAAATGGATTGCAGTGCCATTACAGCGACATCATATGTCATCATTGCAGTTGTGAAGATTGCCGTAATCCAAATGACAAAAAATAGCGATTCCATTCTTTCAAAAAAGCCTCCTGGTATTTTGATCGATTTTGCCAATTCGATTAAAGGAAGACGAATGACCTCAGTTGTGGCTTGTCCGAACACAGCGATACAAACTAAATAGATAAGCAGATATAAAAGCACCACCCAAGACATGCCAAATGCCGCTCGACCCGGTACTTTATTTATGTCTTTTACTAAAGGGATATAAAAAAATAAAATCCCTATTCCTACATATGCAAGGGCACTATCGATTGTACCTTTTACATATCCATTTATTCCGGTAGTGAATACAGGTAAGACATTATCTAACTTCATAAATCCGATTGCAAAAATGATTAACAGCCCTGTAACGAGAAAAATCAGCGGTAAAAACATCGCATTTAAGCGAAATAATCCGACTCGACTACCAGAAACAGAATAAACAACAATAAGCAAGAAGGAGAGTCCAATAACTTCAACTGGCGTCGTATCAAATAAATATTGTTTAGAGATAATACTAATCGACGAAACTTCATAAGCAGCAATCATCATTCCTTGTATCGCAAACAATAGTGTCAATAGATAAGCAACGGGTTTAGACAAAAGGGAGGATGAATAGGACAGGAATGATTGATTGGGAAATTTGGAGACTATTTTTGCTACAAACCATGTCAAGCTAACGGCCAGTATTCCTGCAATAATAATAGCTATCCATCCATCGGCAAATCTCACCGACTTTGCCAGTATTCCCGGAAGGTCTAAAATACTAACTGCTATAGCTACGGAAGGTATGGCGATCATAATATCTTGTGATTGAATTCTTTCATCTGCATATTTAAAAGGTGACATGAATGAATGTTTCTCCTTTGTAGAGGGCTTCTACTTATTTTCAAATATTTTATTTTGATATGACATTGTTTTTGCCCTTTATTTAATAGAAGTATCTTTAGAAACATCATCTACTGGTTCCAAATGTTTTGGTCGACGAGTTAATTTCGTAAATGGCGCACGAATGACAGCGTCCTTTAAATCTTTCAAAAACAAAGGCCCAAAGGGAGTAGAATAAGGCATTCCAATACTTTTTAAATTTACAATATGGATGTTCATCATAATATAAACAAGAATAACCCCGTATAACCCTAAAGCGCCACTTGCAATAATAACGATAAAACGAAACGTCCGAAGTGCGATACTCATACTATAAGTGGGGATACTAAACGCTGCAATCGCTGTAAGTGCTGTTACAATTACCATAATTGGACTGACAATGCCAGCACTAACTGCCGCTTCTCCAATAACTAAACCACCTACAATTCCAATCGTTTGACCAATTACTTTAGGGAGCCTTACCCCCGCTTCGTGTAAAATCTCAAAAGTGATTGCCATTAGAATCGCTTCGATTGCGGCGGGAAATGGAACGCCTTCTCTAGAAGCTGCTATGGAATATGCCAGTGTACTCGGGATCATCCCAGGGTGAAACGATACAAAGGCAACATAAAGCCCGGGTAAAAACACTGCGATAAAAGCTGCTAGAAAACGCAATATCCTTAATAGACTTGCAGACATCCAGCGCTGGGTATAATCTTCCGGTGACGCTAGACCATCGCTAAGTGACATGGGAGCAATAAGTGCGAATGGTGTGCCGTCAACAATAATTCCTACTTTCCCCTGTATTAAGCTTGCGGAAACCGAATCAGGTCTTTCGGTATCAAGAATTTGCGGAAAGGGAGAGTAGATGCTATCTTCAATCCATTGCTCGACAAAGGATGAATCTGAAATATAATCAATGTCCATCGTTGCCAGCCTACGATTTATTTCATTTACTAAATCCGGATTTGTGATCCCTTCTACATAACAGACAACCACCATTTGTTTAGAACGCTTACCAACATTGTGTTTCTTAAAGCGTAAATTGGGATCTCTAATATCTCTGCGGATTAATGCCATATTTGTAAAAATACTTTCAACAAATCCCTCCCTTGGTCCGCGCACTAACGTCTCAGACTCTGGTTCTTCAATCGAGCGGCTTTCCCCGCCAGTAGTCCCCATAAGTAGTACTTCTTCATAACCTTCTAAGTAGAAAGCAGTGTGCCCATTTAAAATGGCAAGGGAAACATCATCTAAATTATTGGATTTATCTGTATCCGTAACTGCAACAACTTCACTATGTATTTTGTCTAGGATACCCGTTTCAAACTGCTTGAGATTTTCTTGGATCACTTTTAAAATATTGTTATTGATAAGATCTTCATCTGTAATTCCACTAATGTAAATAATGGCAGCTCTTTTTTCTAAACCGCCAATAATTAATTCGCGCATGACTAAATCAGTCGGATCTCCAAGCATTTTTTTGATTGACTTTAAATTGTCATCCAGATTTTTAGTAATTGAAGTATTGAATTCTTCTTGTTGTGCTTGGCTTTGCTTCATTTTTTTTCTCGTTTTCATTCGATTGAATATCGAGCGTCTTACCATTTGATCCCCTCATTTAGGTGAAATAGCTTCCCCTTTCTTTTTCCCAATTCCTAGTGTTTTATACAATAACAAAAAGAGGGGAATGAAAAATCCCCCCATCAAATTGTAATCATTATTTAAGTTAAAATAAGCCAAGTTGTCTGGGAGCAAGCCCTTCATAGTCGATCCCCAACATCGCATGAAATTGTTTTGCGTTCACAGCCGCATCCCCGCCAGAATTATTATTGAACAAGACATAAATATTTTCTGAGGATGTTGCCAGTTTTAAGACGCGCTCTTTCCATTCCAGTAATTCTTTTTCATTATATTTATATAAATAACGGACTTCCCGCCAATTCGTATCCGCATTTTTCGGTCTAACCCATCCATAGACATTCCTGCCATGCATCCGGATTAACGTCATTTCAGGATGTGTCGCTACAGGTACAATGGGTACCGAACCGTCCCCCGCTTGCGGCTCATCAACAATCGTATGAATCCAGCCTTCCTGTTTCATAAAATCAAGGGTGCTGTCACGATAGGCTTCACTGAACCAAGATTGATGTCTAAATTCTAAGGCAATCGGAATATCTCCCATCATCTGCTTACAATACCGTAAATAAGTGACATTCTCTGTCCTGCAATCAAACCAGGGCGGAAATTGAAATAAGACCATCGCTAATTTATTCGCTTCTTGAAAAGGTACTAAGGAATCTTTAAATGCTTGAAACATCTCCGTTTTCGAATCAAAGGGAGAATTACTTCGCTGATGCCCTGTCATGCCTTGATAAGCCTTCACAACAAAACGGAACATTTCCGGCGTTTCGTTAACCCATTTCGTAGTATTGCGGACAGGCTGGACGGCGTAAAAAGATGCATCCACTTCTACTATTGGAAAATGACTGCCATATTCCCCTAATTTATCTTTTGACTTCAAATGTGGTTGGTACAAGGAATGGTGGTCTCTCCACCCGGTTACACCTATGTATATCATGTAATCCCTCCTTACCTATCATAGCATAAGAAAAATAATATATACTAATGCACCGGCATTTAAGAAATCGTCCAAAGGGGTTGATGACATTTATTTTTCTACCAAAAAACCATAAAAAAATCCCTCAAGTACTTTAACAGTAAGTGAGGAATTTTTCTCAAGTTTCATCAAATACAAGATACCACCTTATTTATTCACCTGTGCAATTCGATATGGAGAAGGGACACTTCCTTCGATACAATTTCATATTTTTTCACCTGTACTCCAATAAATCAAACTTTATATTTACTATACTCTATTCCAAAAACGTTGCTGAGCAATTGCATTCACAAATTCAGCTTCGAAATTAGGATTGTTTGTAGCAAAGACGACACCAGCCAAATTGTTATTTTTTGATGGTTGAAAATAGGACTCTCCAGTAGTAGCAATACCTATTGGTTTATAATGTCGATATGCATGGTGTAGATAGTCTGTAACGTGCTGCGCGAATTTAGCTTGGTTTCCAGTATCCCCACCAACAATATAAATAGTATCGTATAAGTAAGGACTGGACGTTACAAAGGTCATATTTACCTCAATTTTTGTTCCATCGTTTCCGGAAACTGTACCAAGTTTATCACTTATAATATCAAAAAACACCCCATTTTCTTGCAAGCTATTAAGGACATTCATTACCTCTTGCCCGTTAAAACCATTAGCAATTACTACACCAACTTTTAGTGTCGAGGCATATTTAGGGGTACTTTCCTGACTAAGTGAAGCGTAACTTGTCGATACGTTAACATGGGAGCCGCGCGGATGACTGACACCAATATTATCAGCAACAATTGTAGCCAATTCTATATCTACATTAACCAATAGGTCTACGTTTTGCTGACGAACCGATTTGCTTTTTACTTTTCCAAGTTGATAGCTAAATCCATCAATTGTATGATGCTTTTCGACAGGTGTTAAGCTATTCCAAAATATTCTCACTTGCGAAAAGTAATCCTTGAACGAATCACTTCTGGCACGTATTACGTGTCCATCCACCTTTTTGGGATATGATTCATATCCACCTTCTTCTGGCGGTACCGTATAAGGTGTATTATGTGCTAGTGAATTTTGATGATAGTCTACCTGATCCACATCAATTCGTTGTCTCATATAGCCTCGTCTTGTATTGTTATGAAATGGACAGATCGATCGGTTAATTGGCAGTTCGTCGTAGTTTGCACTTCCAAGTCGATGTTGTTGTGTATCTCGGTACGCCATTAACCTTCCTTGTAAGACCGGGTCATTGGAAAAGTCTATGCCTGGGACAACATTTGCGGGATTAAATGCGGCTTGTTCAGATTCTGTAAAGTAATTCTGTATGTTTCGATTTAAAGTCATCTTACCAATGATTTGTACAGGCACAAGCTCTTCTGGCCAGAACTTAGCAGGATCCAGAACATCAAAATCATATTTGAATTCATCTTCTAATGGGATTAACTGGACACCTAATTCGTATTCAGGATAGAAACCATTGTCAATCGCTTCTCTCAAATCTTTGCGGTGAAAGTCAGGGTCAATTCCCCCAAGTTTGATTGCCTCATCCTGAAGAAGGGAGTGAACACCAAGAATAGGCTTCCAAACATATCTCATAAAGGTTGCCTTCCCTTTATCATTAACAAATAGATACGTGTTAATGGACCACGACTCCATCATTCGATAGCTTCTTATAATGCCACGGTCAGACATAATCCATGTCACCATATGAAGAGATTCTGGATTATTGGCTACATAATCCCAAAAATGATCGTGTGCACCGGTTGCCGTTGGTATATCATCATCTTGCTTTGCTTGGTACGCATGCATCGCATCGGGGAACTTCATTGCATCCTGATTAATTAATACAGGCATTGCTATCGTTGTTAAATCAAGATTTCCTTCTTCTGTATAAAGCTTAACTCCCTGGCAACGTAAATCTCTAGCTGTATCATAGGAACCTTTAGGTCCCTGTACAGTAGAAAAACGGATAGTTAGTGGTGTCTTTTTTCCAGCTTCTCCGAGAAACTTTGCTCTCGTTACGTGTTGCATGGACTGATAACATTCAAACTCCCCATGTGCACTATAACCTCTTGCATGGACTACTCTCTCTGGTATCTCTTCATGGTTAAAATGTGACATCTTTTCGAAGAACTCATAATCTTGGCGAAGTGAAGGACCACGTATACCAGCCTTTAATTGATCCGTATCTTGAGATCTTTTTTTCCCCTGCATTGTCGTCATTGGTTTGCCAGCGTTTGATATACGGTATTGATCCAATTGCTCTTGTTTAATATTTTTACCCATAGCTTTCTGGTCTCTTGATTGTTTGTCGCTCATGGAATCACCCATCCTATATTAATCATTTAACATCACTTACAGTATATTCTCCTAGTGTCTTAAATATTATTCTATTGTATTTTTAATTTCCCAATTATACTGTATGAAGTGAAATCTTCATCTATATCTCACGATTTATGGATTGTTCAATTTGTGTTTCAGAATGGGAAAAGGATAAGGATAAGGATAAGGAGATGAAAATGATGCCTGAGGAATATATATAAAATAAATTGCACAAATATTGCAATTAGTAACTGGTAATGATGTGGAAGAGGATCATTACATAAATGGATGTTTCAGAAAAAGCATAGGTGTGCTTAGCCTATCGTAGTTTTAACGCGGAAGGTGGAATACTGTTAGAGGATGGGCAGATGATTTAATTTATTTAGTAGCACCCTACTCTAAGATAGATCTAAGTTAAACAGTTGTTGAAATAACAACTGTTTAACTTAGATCTTCATTCGCCGCTCTAGTGGAGTAACCGTCGTCACTACTTTATAGATTCAATGTCCTCGCTATCTATATATGAACACGATCAATAGATGCATTGATGTTTTCTTTTTTTTGCGTTTCTTACCAGACTTCGGTCTTTTCATCACTTTCCGAATTTTACGAGCTATACTCTACAAAACCATTCTCTTTCTTTACCTGTTCAATTTGATCTACCGGAATAGAAAAAGGCGTAGCTATATATAACAGTCCCACACTGACAAAATAAACGAAGATACTTAACCCAAAATTAGGATGAAATGATTTCATTTGAAGGAAGATCAGCATGAAAATGGATACAACTACAAAAATACGCATCAATACAGGCAATCGATATAACGTTTTTACTTTACTTGGACTTACAAAAAGAACTAAAATCTTTTCTCTAATGAAGTGAGCATAAAGGAAGACGATAATCATTAATGGTAAAATGAGCCAAAAGTAAGGTGTTCCGTAACACAATCGCAATATTGGCAACGAAGCAAAAATATTTAACCCTATTAAAAACCAATACATATTAATCGTATAATAATGCTTTGATTGATATTTATATCTTTTCCACAATCGTAATAAATGAAAAACAATAAGACCTTCTACAGCAAGTAAAATAGGGAGCCAAAAAAGGAAACGGCCTTCAGGAAAAGCAGCTGCAGCTAATAAGGACAACATATGAACACCAATGACGAGCCCTAACCGTTTTTCCGCAACTTGTTTAACTTCATTTTTGATTTGGTTCATTTTATTCACCACCCCTACAGATTTCATTTATGATATCTTACCATAATCCTAGTCTTTGCAAAGTAATTATCTCATAAATAATTCCCCACTACACATACGAATATGCGTTCTTGTTTTGCTTTTTAAATAATGGTAATATATAGGTGCAGTCAAAGTGATATGGGTGGATGGTTGTCACGTTTTCCTTTTCCTTAAAAAGGGGAAGGAGGTGATAATCATGGATACTTTCTTGGAGTTTTTAAAAGAAGTGTTAAAAGGGATCATTCGCGCGATTAGTGCGTATGTATTTCAGAAAACTTTTTTAAACGAAGAGAAAACCACCCGTTGCCGTAGGAAGCCGGGTGGTTCTCGAAGTAATAAATAATCTTTTGTTACAACCACCGCCTGTACGGCGAGGCTGCAAAGAGAGAAGTTACTGCTTCTCTCTTTTACTATCTATATCCATTTTAACGTAAAAACATGCAAAAATCAATGTGGCTTATTCGTCAACCCTTGTTAACAACGTAACTAACTCCACATGAAATAGTTAGGCTATTTCTCACACATTACGAGGAGATACATAGTCAAGTGTCTCCTGTGTTTTAAAGTTGCCGCCTGCTCATCTGGTATCCCTGTAATGTAAAGCAGATAAGCGTTAGTACAAATATGATAGCAACTGTATATAAAACCGCCGTACCATCTACTAGAGTACTAGATGCTGGATCAATTACATGCCAAAGCAGTTTCGTAAAGAATATACCGAAAGTCAACCCGAATACTATCCCATAACAAACAAAAATCAATGCCTGCCAAACAATAACTGACATCATCCCGTTTTGTGTTAAGCCTAATAAACGTGTAATCCGATAACTTGATTGTTGGCTTAAGATGTCATTCGTTAATGTCTGTAAAACACCAAACGATGCACCTATAATTAAAACAATTAATGTGCCGATAACTAAGACGTAGCGTTGTTGAAACATCTTGTATTCTTCCTCAAGTTCCGCTGTTTTTGTTATGAAATGCATTGCAGGTAATTTACTCATAATAGGCTGCAAAACTTCCACGTCATCCGCATCAACAAAAACTTCATGCATATATAAAACATTTGCTATCTCTTCGGACCAGTCAACGACAATATCGCTATATTGAAATAGTGTTGATTCGTCAGAAATCGCGCTAACAAGGAGTGGCTCATAGTTTTGATTATTATAGTAGTCAATTATTGGAAGTACATCTCCCACTTCAATATGATGCTCTTTTGCAAAACTTTCCTTGACAACTGCACCTGTGACAGGATATTGCTGATCTCGATAAGCAAGGTTTGTTGCCTGTACATCCGCATCAATCATTTCATTAGGCAATTGGATACCAAGGCTTGCAATTCCACTGCTGGCATACACATCACGCACACCTTCTAAATTCCTAATATCAGCTAATAATTCAAGCGTCTGTTCTCCTGTTATATCAGATAAATCATACGTTCCGTGAACCTCAGTTTCAAATTTATTGTCAATATATTGCTCGCTTGACACAGCTACACTTTTCATCGTAGCAGTGCTAAACACCAAAATGACCATCACGCTTATAATTGTTAATATCGCCGACATATTTTTACGTACTTGAGGGAGCAGCCGCTGCAATGCTATATAAAAGTTTTTGCCAAATATCCCTCGCAAATATGGCAGAGAATGTTGCATACACCATTTAAATACATACGGCAAGACATATATAAATAACACGGTCATCATAGCGGAACCAATGAAGCTTTGAACGGGAGCATTTTCTCTCATTCCGATTAACAATAAAAAGATGGCAATGACTGCAACCCCACTACTAACCCATCCTTTTTTCCTCGTCCAAACAACCTGTTTTTCTAATTGTTTCATTTGCATTGGTAACACATTGGTGCTCTTCCAAACTTGCCACATCACAAACAGCTGTAGTACGACAAGACTCACTAATGCAATTACGATAACCGTAATAACAGGTATTGTTGTTTGTACAGGGGGCAATGCCAATGACCGAATGATTCGATGAAGTCCAAATTTCATCATCCCAACACCGAGCAATGTGCCAGCTAATACACCTATTATAATAATCGTAGTTAGTTGGGTTAGTACTATCAGCGCAACTTGTGTCATTGTCGCCCCTATTGCCCGTAAACGCATTAATTGCTTTTGCAGCTTAGTAAAAATGATACGAAAATTTGATAAGAGTAACGTGCCCGTAATGATTAATACAAATAGGGATAAGACAACGATAAAAACAAGCAGACCTTCAATATTCTTTTGCATAGCTTCCGATTCATTCAATAAATCCACACGTAAATATTCATCCATTTTAGCAATTTGTGTTCCTACTGTTTCCTCTAGTTCAGGAATTGTCTGTACCAATACAAACTTTCCTTCCTGCATATAGGGAAATAGTGATTTCATATCAGCATTTGTAATATAAGCTGTATTAAATTCATGGATTGGTAAAGTATCTGCAATCATAAAAGTTTGATGTCCAACTTCCAATTGATCCCCAATCGACTTTTCCAAAGAATGTAATAAACGTTCACTTACAATGATCTCATTTTGCTCAATATTATCCGTAAAATGCAAACGACTTTTCGTAAGTTCATCGTTATTCACGCCAAGCATATTAATAGATATACCTTCTACCGTAACTTCCGGATTTAACAATATTGGTGCAACCGCCATAACACCAGATAAATTCGCTACCTGTGTAAGCTGTTTTTTATCTATATATCTCTCATCTTCTAGTTCGTAGCCAAACTCAATATTACTATCACCGTATAGCTCATAGATATCTTCATCCAGTTTTTCTTTGGCACTAAAACCATAGGTACACATCATCACCACAAGTGCTATCGCAATTGCCACGGTGATTATACTCGTTATTGCTTGTGTCTTTCCTGCACGAAAAAGCTTTAAGGCGATGGTGCGTAAATTAAACATTATCGTTCACCTCGAGCTACATATTTAAATTTTTCCAAGATCTTATCTAAGTCGTTTTCATCTTTTTCATTTGTATAAACATCAATAATTTGTCCATCATGGAAGAATAAGACTCGATCTGCATATGTCGCAACGTATGCATCATGGGTGACGATAACCATTGTTTGTTGAAGGTCTTTATTTAATTGCACGAGTAAATTTAAAATATCATTCGTTGTATTAAAATCAAGTGATCCTGTAGGTTCATCTGCTAGTAATATCGATGGTTTTGCGACCAAAGCGCGTGCAATTGCAACACGTTGTTGCTGTCCGCCTGATAACTCTGTAGGCAAATGTTTGCGCCATTTTTTCATACCGACCTGGTCAAGTGCTTCCTCGACACGCAACTCAATTTCATAATGCGTTAATCCTTTTAAGATCAGTGGCATTGCTATATTATCCATCACATCAAGATCTTCTAAAAGCTCAAAAGACTGAAATACAAAGCCAATATGGTCACGCCGATAAATCGTTGCTTGTGGTTCTTGGTGAATATTTGCATGTTCACCAAAAACAAACATTTTCCCACTTGTTGGAGCATCAATAGCACTTAACATATTAAGGAGTGTACTTTTACCCGATCCGCTCGTTCCCATTATCGCTACCATTTCACCCTCGTACAATGTAAGATCAACTTCCCGTAATGCCTGGATACGGTGCGATGACCTATCAAATACCTTATTTAGTCCCTCTACACGTAAAACTTCTTTCAGTTTTTGCTGTGGTACAGGAATATTATTCATCAGTTTCTTCAACGGATTTTGCCCACTCATCATTATACACTCCCTTCAATTGTTGTCGTAGCATCTGTAAACCGCGACGAATATGTGTTTTTACAGTTCCAACCGGAAGTTCAACCACTTCAGCTATCTGTGGCACTGTATAATCATGATAAAACCGTAATAACAAAGCAGTTTTATAGTGATTCGGTAAAGACTGTAATGCTTGCCATAAATCAAGTTGTTCTTCAATCGGTTTATAATCTGCTTCTATTAAATGCAAGGTTTCCGGTGCAACCGCCCGCTCTCTATCTCTTTTTTTCACATATGTAATACTTTGGTTAATCGCAATCCGCATCAGCCACGTAGAAAAATACAAGGGTTCCCTTAATTGTGCGATCCCTTCAAAGGCACGAATAGTTACTTGTTGAAAGACTTCAATTGCATCCGTTTCATTTTGCACGTATGCAAAGATCATTCGGTAAATTTTATCTTGTTCTTTATTTAGTAATGATAGAAAAGCCGCTTCATTTCCCTGCTGAGCTAGTTTAACCCGTTGCATTTTTTCACCTCTCTATCTATTAGACACACGAGTATGGCGAAACGATTCAAAATCGCCATTTTGTTGCACAATAACAATTATCTTTACGAAGAAGTATAAGAAAAACACCAATCCTCTTTAAAATGGAGAGAGGGTTGGTGTTTTGTCTACGAATACTTTCCGCCCCCTACCGCTTATAAGGAACTAAAACATTTGGTAATATGTGATGAATTTTATGATATTGTTCACATTGAAGGCGACGTATAATCAGTTTCACTTTGACACCTGAATTTTTATACCACTCTCTCCGCCGGCCTTCACAACAAGGACAATGATTGCTTTCCATATCCCTAACAAAAAACTCCAGGTTCGTATAATTCTTGGATGCCAAACATGCTAGGTTGTCGTATAATTGGTTATAAGAGGCACTCCTTCAGTCTTTTTATGGTTTTGTAGATATTACCATTATACAAGATTTGGGGAGGTGCTTCTTTTTTCATCTTTCAAAAACGTTGGGAGACAAGCGGTAAGAATTATGAAATTCATTTAGGTGGCTAAACGTTTTTGTTGTGCTTCTTTATTTTGAAAATGAACGATTTCTCCCAGTTAGTCGTATTACATATAGATTATTATTGTATGGAGTAGATTTCATGGATGAAAAGGATTTAATTCGAAAGGCGAAAAAAGGAGATACATTAGCGCTTTCGAAACTGCTACAACAGAATTATACGTTCCTCGTAAAGTATTTAATGAAAGTTACTCTTCACCCACAAATCGCAGAAGATTTAACACAAGAGACGATGATGAAGTGTATTGAAAAAATCCGACTGTATAATGGTGAATCCAAGTTTTCCTCATGGCTTATCACAATAGCAACGAACCTTTTCATCGATCAACAACGTAGAAAGCATCGGGAGAAAAACTGGCTAGAGCAGGAACAAGCTCTCCGAAAAATGAAATGGAATGCAGCCAATATGAACGAAGAATGGACAGATGTACTTGATGTACTTGCCCAGATTAATGAAGAAATACGTATGCCAATCGTGTTAAAGCATTATTACGGATATTCATATGAGGAAATTGGAAAAATGATGGGTATTGCAGAAGGAACAGTAAAATCCCGAGTTTCAAATGGCCTAAAAAGTGTACGAAAGGAGTTGGCTGAACTTGAAGAAGTATGATTCTAAAAATAATTATTCTATGTTGGAAGATGAAGATGAATTAACGGTTAAGCAATTAATGGATGGTTTAGAAGAACTGGATCAATGGAATCCAGTATCTACTCCAGACTTACAGTGGTTTCAGCAGAATATTGAATTAGAGAAAAAAAGAATACGAAAAAAACAATGGAAAGATCTACTCACGTTTATTTCTGTTGCAGTATTTGTGCTTACGGTTGTAATTGCTGTCGTTTATCATCAGCCAATTCTTTATCTTTATTTTCAGCTTGTAGGGATTATCCTATTGCCCTTAGCCCTTAACAAAAATAGAAAGAAGGTCAGTAATGAATGAACTCACACAAAATAAGTAGCACACCGCTTTGGTTATTGGTCGTGATTGTATTCATTCTGATTTGCCAGAGCTCATGGATGTTTTGGGATGCGCGGAAAAGGGGACACAATGCTTGGCTATGGGGCTTTCTAGGCCTTATTCAATTTCCAATGTATCTTATTATCTATTTTATTTTTGCAAGAAAAATATTTAAAAGAAAGTTCTCAGGATCAAATTCCTGAGATTTTTTTATTTATTTTTTCATGAATGAACGATTAGACGAACGTAATCGTATTAAGGGTAAATAAACAATTGGAAGAGAAAAGATGAATGAACTGTTAAATGGAATTCCGTTGGGAGCGATTGCGCCAATTCAGATTACCGCATTAATTTCTTGTATTAGAGAGACTGTTTTCTAAAGGATTGTTGCTATCAGATGACCTTTTTAACATGATAACCAAACTTGTAGAAGATGAATTTTATATTAAAATCACGGAGGTTACTTATGAAAAAGCAAAAAAGTATTAAAGGATTATTAATTTATCTTTTGATTGGGACCATTGCAATATTTTCCTTATATCTTCTTACACTATCGACACTTTCGACAAATCCGCCCCAATCAGAGCAATTGAGTGAAATGATGGGGATTTCAGGACCACCTGAAATGTTAGCTTTATTCTCCCAAATTCCAAATTTTATTTTATTTATAATTGCTCTTGTCATTGGATTTTTCACTGCTCATAGAGTGGGTTTAAAATCTGTGATTATTCACCCTTACGCTAGAGAAAAACCAAAGTCAGAATGGATAAAAGGTACTATACTAGCCATAATACTAGGTTCGATTGCAGGAGTCGTTTTGAGAGGATTCGATTATCTTTTACTACCGTTCTTACCAGATGGTATAATAGAACTTTTACAACCTTATAATGCATTAGAATTTATATCAGCTTTATTTTACGGAGGGATTGTGGAGGAACTACTACTCCGCTTTGGTGTCATGAGCTTGTTAGTTTTTATTTTTTGGAAACTCTTTGATCGAAAATCGGCAAAACCTTCTAACTGGGTCTTTATCCTTGCAATATTCGTTAGCACATTATTATTTGCATTAGGTCACTATGGCCCAACAGCACTTGCGACAAAGATGACCGCATTAATTTGGTTCCGAATGATTCTCCTAAATGGTTTACCTGGCTTTTTCTTTGGTTGGATTTATTGGAGGCACAATCTAGAACTTTCTATGTTTGCACATATGATTACGCATATTACCATGAATTTACTAATGTTGATTCTCTCCTTTTTCATGTGAAAATATCAAAAAAGGAAGTAACATTATTTCCAAAAAAGTTATGTCCTTTAAAAGATTGTGACAGAAAATCTTTTTGTTCTTCCAACTGATCAAAAAGCATTACTTTCAACTCCTAATTCATTTATTTTCGTTATCTTATTCTATTATGAAATCCCAACATATATATGCGTATTATTCGTGTCTCCACTAGTATGTCACCGATGATATTTCCATAGTAACGTTTGATATGTTGCAATGGATTTAGCCTTTTACTTTCCAATAAGTGTAAATACGCAACGTCATTATCTAATAAATAATCACCCACTATACACGCGGATGTGAGTTCTCATTTTACTTTTTAAATAACGGTAATATATAGGTGCAGTCAAAGTTATATGGGGGGTTGTCACGTTTTCCTTTTCCTTAAACGACCACCTGCTAAAACAGATGGATACACTTCTTTTATAAACTCCAAGATAGTATCCATGATTAATCGAGTAAGTGACTAACCATTTATTGGTTAGTCGTTATACTCCGTTAATTACTGACGCTCTGCTGTTTGCACTTCAGTACCATCAATAATCTTTACTAATTCCTTACCGTCTTCTGTTGTAAAATCAACATCTATTGATAACCCTCTTAAGAAGAATTTTTTCTCTGTTTTAGCGTGTAATTCGAGTTTCATTGAACCAGGCATCTCGATAAAAAGTCTGTTGTTTTCTAATGAAACATGAATGATTAAATCAGGATGTTCTGTTAGTGCATAATCACCGACAAGACGGTTTAAAATATCTACTGGAATAGCTTGAGCACGTTCTAAAGGAGTTTTTTCCTCGGCAAGTTCATAAGGCTCATCGAAAGCAGCTTGCTCGATTGCATGTAAGACTTGTTGTTCAAAATCGAAATCTTGTTCTTTATTTCTTAGTGCAATAACGACAATATCATGATCGATGAAGCGTCTAAGGCTTGTTGCATAACCTGGCCAACCGCCACTATGCCAAATGATTTGACCTTTTTCCTCATCATCCTCCAAGATCCAACCAAAGCCATATTTAAATGGTGTTTCGGTTTCTGTCACGGCTGGTGTATAAGCTTCTTTTAGTAATTCATCATTGATGAAATTACCTGTGCTTAGAGCACGCTCATAAAGATAGAGATCCCTAACAGTTGATTGAACACCACCGTCACCAAGCATTCCATCTAAATAGGTAACCATTTTTGACTCCTCAAAATCATCTGCCAAAACATACTCGCCTGCATATATATCGTAGACATAACCGTAAGCATAATCACCAATTTCGATATTTTCTTTTCTAACGCCAATAGCTTGAGTGCGAGCCATATTAAGTGGTTTAAAAATGTTCTCTTGCAAAAAACCAGCAAAATCCATGTCTGTTACACGCTCGACAATGAGTGCGAGTAAAATATAGCCAGTATTGCTATATTCAACACGCTCATTTGGCGCAAAGAGACGCTCAGGTTTGTATTTGATTAAATACCTGAGTAAGTCGTCATTGTCAGCGATTTTCGATTTATCCCAGTACATCTCAAATAGATCTAAATAATCTGGGAGTCCACTTGTGTGATTAAGTAAATGTCTAATCGTAATGCCTTCATAAGGAAGATTAGGTATCCATTTCTGCACAGAATCATTAAGACTTAGCTTACCTTCTTGAACAAGTAACAAAATTGCGGTTGCTGTAATTGGCTTTGAAACAGACGCAAGGTTGAAAACAGATTGTGATATTAATGGACGATTTGTTGACAAATCAGCATCACCGAAAGCTCCTTCGTATAAAATCTCGCCTTTTTTAGCGACAAGAACTGTGCCATTAAATAATTCTCCTTTTTTAATATCCATGAATAATTTTTCTAGGTTAGCTTTTGTGCTAGTCATGATTAGTTTCCTCACGATCTTGTTTTGTACATTTTTTTTCTACAATTTTACTTAGCTTTGTAAGAATTCTTTTGAGTTCTTCCATTTCACTCAATTCCATTTGTGAGTAAAAACGATTAATAATTTCACGATTTATTTTTTCTTCCTTTTCAAAATATCGGATTCCTTTATCTGCCAGTTGCACAAGTATTTCGCGTCTGTTTTTTGGATTAATCGTTCTAATTAAATATTTTTCATCTTCGAGTTTATTAACAATCTGTCCAACAGCACTCGATGTTATTTTCATTAGTCGAGCAATTTCTCCAATAGAAATTTTTTCGTAATCTTTAACAATATCCATTAGAATTGTTTGATTATTAGTAAGATCATCATCGAGTAAAGATTGATATTCTTTTATGATGATTTTATTCATTGTATAATGCATCTCATTTATTTCAGTAACGAGTTCAAATAACTTTTCCTCATTTTTCTCCATATACTAACGCTCCTTCACTATAAAGTTAACTTAATTATAAAGCCAACTTTAATATAAGTCAAGATTATCAAATTATATAAATTTACCCGTTTTCGTTATTGAGAATACACAATTGGTGTCATGCCATAAACTTCCTAAAGTTAGTCCCGGTATATTTCACCTTCTACTCTTCATTTTATGCGTAAAAAAAGACGTTCATTTTTGTTTGAACGCCTTACAATGTTTTTATTCTATTGTATTCCCACACCTCAGATCAATTACTACTGAGTAATGTGGGGGGCAGTACCTTATGTACCTTATTTCTGTATTTTCACCTTCTCCTATAAACACGTAATGCTTGTGAAAGTGTTTCGTTTCTCTTTCTAGCAATGCCACACATTCCACATGGGACGAGTAGATAGAATTGATAATAAAAAAAGATGACTGCACTCCTAAGAACACTGCCATCACCTATAAAAATTAAAACTTTTTTAAATATACTCCTGTATCCAATTTCATTAGAAAGTTCTCTAACTACGATTGCATTTCGATATTATTTTAATGAATTTCAAGCAACCAGCAAAACAAGAACAAATGTTCTTGTTTTCGTTTAATTTCTCTCATTTTCATGATATAATAGAATTGCAGTTGAAAGTTTTACGGGTGGATGGTTGTCACAATCCTCTTTTCTTTTACAAGAGAAGGGAGGTGATAATCATGGAAACTTTCTTGGAGTTTTTAAAAGAAGTGTTGAAAGGATTTGTACGTGCGATTAGTACGTATCTATTCCATAAAACGCTTTTAACCAAAGAGAAAACCACCCACTGCCGTCGCAAGCGTAAGGGTGGTTCTCGCAAAAAATAAACTGTGACAACCACTGCCTGTACGGCTATGGCTGCAAAGAGAAGCGTAAACGCGCTTCTCTTTTACTATCTATATCCATTTTAACGTGAAAACATGCAAAAGTCAATGTGATTTATTTGTCAACCCGTGTTAACAACGCCACACACTCCACATTGTCGATATTATTAGAACACAATTTATTAACCTCGTTTTCAGCATGGGAACACAATTCATTAGAAGTTTCTTTTTTATCTGTTGCATTTCTTCTAGGTGATTTAAAATGATTTCCATCCAATGAATTGCTAACTTCTGTTTTATATACGAAGGTTATCATGAAGCAATCTTGTTACACAAGTTTGAAACATACTCAGTATATGGAAGGAGTTTGTACATTAAATAACATGGAAGATACTGTTAGTGGCTTGGATCTTAATATTTATTTTCATGATATTTTAGAAGTTCTTCTAACACTTCGTTTTGATGATTCTCACTGATACTTTTTATGTACGCTCCTTCCCAAGCTTCCTTCAAATAGGTTTCTAAATGAAATTCCCCTTTATTAGGACCAATGGCTACCATTTGTTCCCAATCTCGTTTTCCATTTTCTAGATAATCTTCCTCTATCACATCAATGCCATCGAAATATTCAGTTATAATTTCGTGAAAATCCTGATCTGGAAACTTAGCAAAATTGCTTGCATTATATACAATCTCTTTAATTGCTGGTCTAATTGTCGTTCCATTCTCGATTGTAAGAAGTTCCATTCTAATATTATTTCGTTCCCATTGAAATAAATGATGGTTCCATTGATCAATCAAAGAGACTGTCAATCTATCTATTTTATTATCTTCCAACTGTTCTATAAAAGATAATAACACTTCAGCTTCTTCTTCAATATTTACGCTGAGGTTAATACTTTTCTCAAAATAATCGATTTGTTCTCGCATCGCTATATTTTCTGCTTCTGTTAATTCATCACACAAGCTTTCTGCTAATTCTTTAAAACCCTTATACATCCTTTTTAAACCTAAAGTTACAGTCTCATCTTTACTTGAGATTAATTCTTCTTTCTTTGCGTTTAGCTTATTTAACAGATAATAAACACTAAGCCCTTTTCTATGCAATTGCCTATCCTCTATGATGTCGCCTGTTGGATCACATAAAAAAATATTTTTAGTTGCACTTTTAAATATCTTTCCGGCCACCCGTATGAGCCGATAATCTTTACCGTCTATTTCTATTAGTGGACTCATATCCGTGTATTCCGTCCATTTCTTGTAAGGATGAATCGCTTGTTCATATAGGCTTGTTGTAGGCTCAAAGCTTAAAAAATGTTGTTTCATGTATAAAGCCCCCCCTTTTTTCGCTGTAAGAAAAGCGGCATACAGATACATTGTATACGTCTCCTATAACTTAGTGAATAGGCCTTTAATATCGATTTCCCATTGACAAACTCTAATCATTAACTCCCCTCCTCTCACACCACCTTATCCCTACTTCTAGTTGAAAACAAAATAAAATATTAATTAAACGATTAAAAAGTCAGAGTAATATCTGCTTCTATGTATCTTACATAGAAACCGTATAATCACTGGTTTTCGTCTCCTTAATACATACCTGACAGGGTCTAGCCCTGCCTTTTCTCTAACGCTCAATACCATCGCTTTTGACTACAGCAGAATGCAAAGAGCTATTCTCTCTTAATTGTTCCGTCCTTCCGAATCGTTCTAGACCTATTCGTTTAACTGCTACTCTATTTCTATTTCATTTCAACCCCTGATTTGAATTCAACAGTGAGCTTATCATCAATTATCGTAACATTTTCAATAAGTAGGAATAGGGCTTTGTTAGCCAAAAGTTCGTTAATTGCCTTAATCACTGCTGTGTGGTAGGGGCAGGGCATTCAGTCCCTTTTTTCCTTCAGGTGGCTGACGCATCTCCAAACAATAGACTTGTACCCTCGGTTATTCCAGTGTACCCGTCGGTAAATATCGCCACAACTTTGAAACTACGGACTTTGGGGCATTACCCTACGCTACCTATCCTATCTCCACAACTCTACGAATTTTTCTAATCTGTCAACTCAACCCTACCCACTTTTTTGCAGTCGACTTGTTTCCTCAATAAACAAAAATAAGAATTTCCGAGGTTAAAAGGCGCTGCCAGACAACAGGCAGAAAATCCTCCAATCTCGGAAACCCTTTATTCATAAGTGTTTTCAGTAGTCCTAATTCTCCACCCTTGACATCAAGGCAACACACTCCACATGTGTTGATAGAATTGATGTTTTTTCGATTTTTAACAATACGGTCGTATGCGGAAACATATCGACTATTTCGTACTTTCGTGGGAACAGGTCAAGTCACTACCCTAATTCCCATTTAGTGTCAACTTACCTTTAATTATTTCTGTACTAAACTTAGATGAAATTTCATATTTTATATATGGTGGACTATCCCTAAACATAAGAGCGGAAGGGAATGCCATTGTAGTATTATGCTTCAAATAATTAACATGAAATAACACTACATCATTATTTTCATTTTCAAATGTCTTATAACAAAATAGATACTCAAACTCAGATAAAAACTCATCTTTATAATCGTCATATTCTTGTTCTATACTTCTTTGGTTAAATAACAATGGATCTTTTAAATGACTTGATATGTTTAAAGGATAGGTAGGATAGCCAGAATATTCGTCCATTGATTCAGTTTCTTCAATAGAAAAAATGTAATCAATAAATTTAATATCAATTAATTCTTTTATAATATTTATTCCTGGCATAGATAGGTCTGAATAATTAATTAAATATTTTTTTGGAATTATAAATTTTATATCAATATCCTCATCAAATGTTGTTCCATTATTAGATATTGCTAATTTCAATAAATTAATCTTATCAATTTCTTCAAAATAAATTACATATTCATTATAAGTTCGGATATCCCAGTATAATTTTTCAATCTGTTTGAATCTTGCCTTTTCCGCTTCCGAACCTTCATACGTAGGACCCCCAGTTCCAAAAGGACCAGCTATTTTTAACTGTAATGTAGATTTCTTTAAATTACCTAAATTCCAAAAACCCTCTTCAATAAAAATTTGATTAACTTCTGCAAACTCTTTAATTACCTTTTTAATATCCTTATCTACTGTTACATCAACATAAAAACTCTTTTTTGTTATGTTTTTAAAAAGTTCTGCTTGCTGTAATTCGATTCCTGTAATTTCAACTTTCTTTAAATCTTCTTCAGTATCAATGTCACTACCTTCTACTATTTCATTAAATGGTAAACTGGTTCTTTTCAATTCAGCAATATCTTCAATTATTTTTTCTTTCTGTTCAACAATAAATTTACTTTCTAACAAATTGGTTCTATGTACAGTATAAAATGTTTCCGAAAAATCCTCTGTATTTCTTATGTTTAATTCTGGTTTTTCTTTATTATTAGTCGTTACATTTTCTCCCGAAATAATTGGAATAAAATGCATAGTTAAATGATTTGATAATTCTCTTTGCAATTCATGCTTGTCTTTTATTACCGCATAAAGTCCCTTTTCCTTGTATTTACTCTTAAAATCTAATACCTTCTGATATTGTTCCATATCAATCTCAGAAGGATTAATTGGTAAGTCTAAAAAATACATGAATACTTGTTTTCCTGAATTTAACATTATTTCTATCTCTTCCTTTGTTCCAGAACCGTATTCCTCAGTTGGTGTCCCAAAACGCGTCCAAAAGATTGCAATTGCTGCATCACAGTCATTAACAAATTGTTGGTTTAGTAATTCTTGTGATTTATCACCTGACTGCGGATAGCTATTCTTTGACCAATGCTTTGTTACAAGAGTAATATTATTCAATTCACCAAACATCCTATTAAAATTATCGATACTGTGATTTACTACTTCTAAATAATCAGATACATCACCTGGACAAGAAATTAATAGATCATATGCTGTAATCCCGGGTCTTGGCATAATAATTCTTCCCTCCATAATAATTATGTTAATTATCTATTTTTTATAATTTAATATTACCGCCTTATCAGTATTACTCAATAAATCATCAGGATATTTTTCTGAATCCCGAATCCAATTGGCCTTTTCAATCGCCCATCTATACTCCTCTGAATCTTCTTCCATTTCAGCAGTAACATACTCCTGAACTAATTTAGAATAGAAGTAATTCAAGGAATTGTTTATGAGTTGCTGTGTTTTTGTGTATTCATTGTTCCGCTTTTCCTGTAAGATTAATCTTTCTTCTTCCTCTTTCAAACGTTGTTTTTCTTGTATTATATACTCCTTTTCTCGCTCATCAATTATTTCTGGTAATGAAAAAATATAGACAAATACTTTTCTTAAAAGATCCTCAGTAGACATTCTTTTGGTTTGGTTTATATTTTTTTCACTTCTTCCCCAGTTACGCCAATACAGCTTATAACCAACTTCCACATTTATTGTTCCTTTAGTTTCATATTCAAACGTATGATATGTAGAATATCTTTCATCTTCTGGTGATAAGTTAATTTTTCTACATGGCAATTTAAAGTTCAAAGTAATAGTATATTTATCTTTCAATATTATTTCCGTTTCATCATATTTGGGAACAATCTTAGCGCCCGCTTTCTCAAGGGCTTTGAATAAACTATCTATAAAAGGTAAAACTTCCGGGAATATTTCTCCAGATGCCGATTTAATTCTCAATTTATCCTCTCGATAGGTTTGAGTTTTTTTACGATACCCAACTATCGCCTTATGTGGTTTTGAAGATAGTGTTTTATTTATTTTTAAATTATTATAAATATCTATTAACCTATCTTCATCTTGTTTAAAGTGAGAAAAATAACTTTTTTCCTGTTCTGATAATTTATCATGATTTGTTTTTAACAGGGGGGATTCTTCTCTTTCCTTTTGTTTTGTGGACTTAACAATCTTTTTTGGAGTTAATTTAACTTGTTCCTTTTTCGTTTTTTCAATTGTAATCACTAGATTATCTTCTGCATTTGGCAATTCAGGTTGAAACGGTTTTTCATTTCCCATATACAGTTTACTCCAATAGGACTGAGTAGGTAATGGTATGTCATGATCAACACATTCTTTCTTCAATTTATGATAAGGTATATCTAGTTTCCTAGCTGCCTTTGTCATTCCAACAGACCAAATTTCATCATATAAATCCTTCCTAGAAATTGATAACAAAAATATCACCCCATCTAATATCGTTTACATATATTCTATACTATTAAAATTCTCGGTCAATTTAATACTAATAAAAGCCCATGCCTTTTCCGACATGAGCTCGTTAAGTATTCATATTATATTTCTTTTGCAATCTCAATCCCTGACTTAAACTCAATTTTTAATTGTCTTTCATGAATCGGTATTTTCTCAATCAATCGTCTTACAAGTAGATCATCATACGTTTCAAGTTGCTTCAATTGTTCCTTTCATTTCTTTTGAAGCGGTCTCAGTTTCTTATTCATCCACCCTAGACATCAACGCTATCGCCTCCACATGTGTCGTGGTCATTATTGGGATACAATTCACTGACCTCGTTTATAGTATTAGAACACAATTCATTAGCAGTTTCGTTTTTTTTATCTTTTGCATTTCTTCTTGGTGGTTTAAAATGATTTCCATCCAATGAATTACTAACACCTGTTTTATATATGAAAGTTATCTTGAATGGAGTATCATTACCAGCTTTATCTATACCACCAATGATGCCTTTCTCTATTATACTTTCAAAAACATGTCGATCAAAAGTATTTAATCCTTTTTCCTGTTCTAATATTTTTCTGAATCCCAATAAACGTCCTTTAATATCATTTTCTTCTTCCTGACTTGCCTTTAAATAAGATTTCTTTTTCTTTCTTTGCTCTAGTTTTTTAATAATATCATTATATTTTTCTTCATATGTCTTACTATCTAAAGTCTCCTCTAACCTCATATCAATCAGGTTATTTCTTTTGGTTTCTAAAGCTTCAATTTCTCTTTCAATTTTAGAAACTTCCTTATATATTATATTTGAACTTAGATTTTCTTCCATCCTCTGCAAGAATTCCTCTAGGACATCTTGATTATCATTACACATCATGCGGTAACTTTCCAAAAATGCTTGTTCAATGGTTTCTTCTGGTATCCCTATGCTTTCTGGACAATATTTTTTTCCCTTTTTTGTACTCGTCACACAATGCCATATGGTCTTGTTATATTTAGTTCCACCGTGCCAACTTCTCCTTGATAATGAACTCCCGCAATAAACACATTTTAATAAACTACTAAAAGCATACTTACGACTATATTTTTCTCTTTTTCCATTGTTATTTTCTACAGTATTTTTACTCCAAGTTCTGCGTAACCTAATTTCTTCTGCTTTATCGAACATTTCATTACTCACAATAGGTTCATGGTGATCTTTTATATAATACTGATCTTCTTCCCCATAATTATCTAACCGACGTTTAGAAATAGGATCTACGGTATATGTTTTTCCCATTAAAAGATCACCTTTATATTTCTCATTCTTAATAATGCGTATTACAGTTGATTCTTGCCATGTTGAAAGGCCTTTTTTGGTTTTATGCCCCATAGATTCCAATTCTTTTGCAATCATTCTGCCGCCTGCTCCCTGCACATACCTCTCAAATATATAACGCACGATTTCTGCTTCTTTCTCGTTTACGGAGAGAGTTTGATCTTCTGGATGATAATCATAGCCAAGACAACCTTGAAAGCCTATCATTTCTCCTCTTTTCATTTTCATCTTTAAACCTTTTTTTACATTAGCAGATATATTCTCTACTTCCTGCTGTGCAACGGAACTCAATACAACAAGCAACAATTCACCATCCATTGTAAGTGTATTAATTTTTTCGTCTTCAAATAAAACGGCAATGTCTCTTTCTTTCAACATACGAACATACTTAAGCGTATCTAAAGTATTTCTCGCAAAACGAGATATCGACTTTGTAATAACCATATCAATATCTCCGTTTATACAATCATTTATCATTCTTAAAAAGTTTTCACGCTTAAGTGTTTGTGTGCCTGTAACGGCTTCGTCAGCATAGATATCAGCTAATACCCATTCCTGATTGTTCTTTATTAAATCTGTATAATAGGATACTTGTGACTTATAACTATTTAATTGATCTTCCGTATCTGTACTAACCCGACAATATGCGGCAACTCGACGCCGTTCAATAACCTTACCTCGTCTCTGATTGAATCGAGAATTTTTTGCTTTTATAATTTCAACCTTTGACATTACAGTTACCTCCTTATATTTTATTACCTGTATTCTACGGCGATATCAAACATAAGTCAGCCTGTAATGTCTGAGATGATATTATAATCTTTCATTAGTTTATTTTTTACCGTTCTATATTCTTCTACTGAAATTAATTTATGGGTAAGCAGTTGTTTTAACATGGCAATTTGCATACTATATAAAATCAAATCCTGTTTCAAAAAACACGCCCCCTTATCTTAAACTAAAAATCAGACGGCTGTTGGTGCAGCTCCACGGGAATTTCACCCCTGCAAGTATTTCTTCCAGCCCTACTCATAGCTTGCGACGCTTTGAACGCTCGAACCATGACGGTAGGGGAGTATCATTATCCTAACTAATGAGTTATCGCCAGCAATCCACCACGATTGCATTAGACTCATAGATTATCGCTCGTTTCTAACGAAAGGCATGGCGTATGAATCAAGTGGCTCATCATCAGTAGAACGTATCTGATTTTTTGTGTATACTGCACAGCGTTATCTTCTGTGCTTTCTTTGTCAAAGATCAAATTATGATTAATGAAAGGGAAAACCTAACCATTATTTCGTCAAATCTTGAAAGCTAAAATAGCTTGCATAAGCTTTGAACGTAAACGATCACATGTATCTTCATCAATGCCCCAATAAGTGCTTCCTTGTTCATCACGAAGCTTACGCATGGATAAACTTGTTATATAGCTTCCATAATGTAGAACAACTACTTTCATTGCTTCTGGTTCACCCTTATTTGCAGCTAAAATAATTGGATACGGCAATAAACCACGCTCGTTATCATCAGTATTAGAATTAATCATCCCATTCATCTGCATGTTCCTCCAAAAACCGTTTTAACCGTTCAAAGGAGCTTGTCCGTCTATACTGAACGGTACTGCGAGGAATATCGAGTAGTTGACCAATTTCCACATCAGACAGTTGGAAAAAATAGTATAGTAGAACAGTGATACGCTTTTCTTTTGGCAAGGTACGCATCGCTTCAGCAAGTAACTTCGGAGTAATTTTCTTTCCAGCCACCTGAAAACTTTGTCCATCTTCTCCTTCATATTGCTTATCCAAGGTAAAGAGTTGATTTTCTTCTTGTGGAGTGAGTTCAGAAAATGTCATCTCCTTTGCTTGTCGCTGTTGTCTTTCGTTGAAAATATTAATTGTTTCATTCTTTAATACACGTTTACAAAAAGCATTAAAGGCACAGCGAACTTGCCATTCGGTACGATCTGGTTCTATCATGCATTTCCTCTCCCTTCGCAACTGCAAAGGTAGGTGATGATTTCCCCTTTCATAACCTTCAACAAGATTTTTTATGAAATGCCAAAAATATTAGTGATTTCCTTAAAATAATATTAAATGCAAAAAAAAGCCCAACTGAATACACAGTCAGGCATTTAAGTTAATTTTTAATTATATTTTATTTATTAACATATTACCGCCATAATCATCACAACAATTTAGTATAAGATAACTAATTGGTGATAAGGAACTATTAAAAAAATAAGCAGGTTCTTTTTCAGTGACAGCAGGATAGAACGAAAAAAATTCTAGAAGTTCAGTTATTTCCTGTACTTTATCGGAGTCGATCGTTTCGTTACTTTCAAGTTGTTGTGACTCATAAGTTAATTTATTTGGAGTTATAGTTACTAAGTTTCCTGCATTAATTTGATTAAGCAAAATTCGATAAGTAGAATGGATACATCGATTATTTTTATCTTCTATTTTTTTGATAAACTGAATATACACTTGCATGGTATCACTATTCTCTGGCAAAAACTGACCAGACCCTAATAAAACTAATACTGACTAGCAGAAATATCCGCTCTAACGATATAGGTAATAAAACCTCCGTTAAGTATTCTTTAACCTTTTCCACTTGCTGTTCAATCAAATGTTTTTCTTTATGCCATATGTAGTGACCTTTCAAAGTTTTTTCGATAAACTTTCCATGACATTGGTGTCGAAAATCCCAGCTTAAATGATTTATTTCATGAACTGAATGCTGATCAATTGCTCTAAAGTTATGATTAACCCCAATTAATGCTGTTAATTAATAGATTTCACAAAGTAATCACTACTTTTTTCCGTGTAACAACAGTTCTTCCTTTCGTTTTGTAATAAAAAAGCCACTTATAATGGATCAATCAGGTTATCCCCTAACTAATCCATTATAATGGACTTTAGATATGGTAAAGTACCCGAGTAGGAATAACAACATTTGAGTTAAATGATTTCACCTATATAGAAAATACTTTCAGATTAGGTTAAGAGTCTAATTTTTTTAACAACACTTTTTATTATTATTTCCTCGATTTTTTAAAAGCGTAAATTTACAATCAATATTTCAAAAAATTCCCTAACCCTTATCATTAGGCATAGGTCAAATCGTAATCTCAATGCCCACCAACTCATCTTCTATCTTTATATATTTCATTTTTTGCTTTTTACTAAAACTTATATTTTTTATTAAAAGATTACGTTCTAAAAGATCTTTATATTGTTCAATTGCTAACCTTAATGACTCATTTAAATGGAATGTAAGGTTAACTCGTTGTTCTACGGGTAATTTTAATTCCTTCCGATATTGTTGCACGGCTCTAATGAGTTCTCGAACAATCCCTTCTTTACGAAGATTGTCATCTATTTTAGTATTTAAAAGAATAGTATAGACTTCATTAGAAGCCATTTCTATCCCTTTCTTGGTAATTTGATTAATCAGCAAATCTTCCTTCCCAACGCCAATATATTCACCTGTTTTAGTTTCTATTTCAAATAATCCTTTTTCAACAACATTTTTTGCTTCTAACTCTGATAACTGATTTAACGCCTTTTGAACAGTTCTAATTTTTTTACCAAGTTTTGGTCCCGCAGTCGGAAAGTTTAATTTTATTTCATATTGAATAGATTCTCCAGCATTCTCCTGAAAACAAACTTGCTTAACATTGATTTCATCTTCAATAATATTGCTATACTTAGCTAAATAATTTGTATCCTGACTATTTCCAACAATGACTAATTCAGATAAAGGTTGCTTTGTTTTGATGTTTGAAGCATTTCTGGCACGACGAGCAAGCTCAATAACCTGAAGAACACCTTCCATTTCATTCTCAAGTCCTTTATTTCTTCTCATTTCGTTAACCTCGGGAAAATCTGATAGATGAACACTTTTACCGGTTAAATTAATATGAATATCCTCGGTGAGAAACGGTATAAATGGTGCTAGCAGTTTACTTGTCGTTATTAATACCTTATATAAGGTATGATAAGCTGCCAATTTATCCTGATTCATTCCCTCAGCCCAAAAACGATCACGTGACCTTCGAATATACCAATTACTTAACTGTTCAACGAAAACGGAAATTTCCCTTGCAGCTGCGGTGAAATCATAGTTGTCAAGGTATCCCCTGACTTGTTTAATAACTGTATGAAGTCGTGACTCTACCCATTCATCCAATAATGATTTTTCTCCTGAATCATGTTCATCGGGATTAAATTGATCAATTCCAGCATATAGCGCGTAGAAAGAATGTACATTAACAAGGGTGTCCACCAATTTTGATTTTGCTTGACTAACGATATTAGATGAGAAACGCTTATTGTTCCACGGCGCACTATCAACAATCAATGACCATCGAAGTGCATCAGCTCCATACTTTTCCACAAGATCCATTGGATTGATAACATTCCCTCTACTTTTGGACATTTTACGACCCTCTTCATCAAGAATATGACCAAGAGCAAGTACGCGTTTGTAGGAAGGTTTCCCAGTAAATAACGATGAAACAGCCAAGAGACTATAGAACCAGCCTCTTGTTTGATCGACTCCTTCTACAACAACATCAGCGGGAAACTGTTTTTCGAATATTTCTTTACCTTCAAACGGATAATGATATTGTGCAAACGGCATGGAACCACTATCGAACCAGACGTCGATCACTTCTTTTGTCCGTTTCATTTCCCCATGACATTTTGGACAAGTTAAGCTGATTTTATCAACATACGGCTTATGAAGCTCTAAATCTCCAGGAACTGGATGACTGGCATGATTCCTAAGATCCTGTATGCTCTTAGGTACGTATTCGTGATCACAGGTTTTACAAATCCAAACATTCAATGGAGTACCCCAATAGCGATTACGACCTAAGTTCCAGTCAACCATGTTTTCAAGGAATTTTCCAAAACGGCCGTGTTTCATATGATCCGGATACCAAGTAATTGATTCATTGTTACTTATAATAGTTTCTTTGATTGCAGTTGTTTTTACAAACCAACCTTCCATTGCGTAATAAATAAGTGGAGAGTCACAGCGCCAGCAGTGTGGATAGCTGTGCTCATATTTTTCCTTCGAAAATAGCACACCTTCATCTGATAACATTTTAATTATGTCAACATCACTGTTCTTCGCAAATTTACCAGCCAATGGTGGAAAATCTCCTGTATAGCACCCTGACTGATCAACAACATTAGCAAAGTCAAGCCTATTCTCTCTCACAGCAGCGTAATCATCCTCACCATGCGCAGGTGCAATATGAACGACCCCGGTTCCACTTTCGTCTGTAACAAAATTAGCTGCAATAACCACATATCCCTTATCTAGGTTCAAATAGTTAAAAGGAGGCTGATAAGATAAACCGACAAACTCACTTCCCTTATGATTACTTATGAGTTCATATCCTTCCCCCATCACATAATCCGCAAGATTTTTTGCAACAATATACACTTCGTTCCCTTGCTTAACTTTCACATAATCCAAATCTTTATTAACAGCAAGCGCAACATTCGCAGGTAGTGTCCAAGGTGTTGTAGTCCAACCTAAAAAGTATAAATTCTTTGCGCCCTTTACTTTAAACTTAGCCGTAACAGACAAATCTTTGACATCTTTGTATCCTTGAGCCACCTCGTGGGAACTTAAGGAAGTTTGGCAACTTGGGCAATAAGGCATAACACGATGCCCACGATACAGCAATCCTTTTTCATGAATATCAGCCAAGATATACCAGACAGTTTCTATATAATCATTATGAAGTGTTATATATGGGTTATCCATGTCGACCCAATACCCAATTGCCTCAGTAAAATTGCGCCATTGGCGTTCATAATCAAAAACGCTTTTCTTGCATTCTTCAATAAATTTTTCCACACCATAATCTTCAATCTCTTTTTTGCCAGATATACCAATTTTCTTTTCCACACCAAGCTCAACTGGAAGACCATGTGTATCCCATCCTGCCTTTCGAATAACCTGGTATCCCTGCATTGTTTTGTAACGTGCAATAAAATCTTTAATTACACGCCCCAAAACGTGTCCAGCATGCGGTAATCCATTTGCTGTGGGCGGACCTTCATAAAAAACAAACGTTTCATTGCCCTCACGGTTGGAAACCGACATCTCAAAAGTTTTTTCCTTTTCCCATATATCCTTAATGCGATTTTCCCGTTGTAAAGGGCTTTCATTTGTGTTTACTTCATTCATGAGCTCACTCCTTTTTTTCTTTATGATATACAAAAACTCGCCCCTGTAAAATAGGGACGAGTTTCAACCCGTGTTACCACCCAAATTCTGGAGATCACTGTTACAGACGATTATCCAGCACTCATTCAACGTATCATCATACGTGATCATTTTAACGGTAGAAACCCGTTCAAGCCTACTCAATTTTCAGCTTGACTTCTCGGAGAGGATATTCAATACATTCTACTCATTGACTCTCACCCAATTGTCAACTCTCTGTGAAGTAGAACAATATCTACTCAATCTCGTCATGGAATTAATGTATTCAATTTTAACTGATTATATCTAATCTTTGATATTTTTGTCAAATATTTTAAACTAATAGTGCTATCTTAAATATTAAACACCTTTCTTTTAATGATATCCCCAATAAGCCTTGCATTTCTTTTAACATGAGATGAAAATAACATTTCCATATGGTCCCCATATCCCTGATATTCACAAGATTCATTTGTTGTTAATTTAAACCAGTTTACTTTTTTATTGCTATTTTCCTCAGATCTAACCATATGAATGTTCGCTTGTACCTGCCCATTATTTATCAATTTATTTAAATATAAGTGATAGTTCTTAACGGTCTTTACAAGTTCCAACCTTCCAATTTGCGAAAAGTATGCTTTATTGTGTCGCAGGAATACATCTACAGATTCTTCAGCTAACTTTTTCACATCGTTCTCTGATATATATTGGACATTCTCCCTAGGCTTTCCATCTAACATAATTAGATCAGATACTTCATAACCTTGTTTTTCCATTTCTTTGGCTAGCTCAAACACAAGTGGGCAACCAGCAGAATATCCCATTAAAAGATAAGGTCCTTCATTTTGTATATTTACAATTTGATTGATATATTGCTGTAACCTATCTTCCTTATGCACATAGTCTAAACCATATAGTGTATAGCCATCTATTAGTTGAGCTAACTCAAAAAATATTGTACTGTAGCCTGATACAGGTGGTAAACAAAACACATTACTGTTAGTAGAGTAACTCTTTTCTGTTAATAAAGTTGTGATTTGCGAGATACCTTGTTGAACATCTGTACTCAACAAATATTTATTTAATTCTCTTACCGTTTGATATTTGAAAATAGCAGGTACTCCAATTTCTATTTCCAAAGCTTTATTTAACTTACTTGATATTAGTATCGCCTTTAAAGAATGTCCCCCCAAGTTAAAGAAGTTATCGGTAACCCCTATCCGTTCAACTTCTAATACTTCTTGCCATATCTCTACTAATTTCTTTTCCAATTCTGTCGTCGGTGCCACATATTCCTTGAATTGGTCAGCCCCAGTAGGTTTTGATAGTGCTCGACGATCTATTTTACCGTTTGAAGTCAAAGGAATTATATCCAATTCTTCAATAAATAATGGGACCATATAAGCGGGCAGCTTTTGACTTAAATAATCCCTAAGTTCTGTACTTGCATCTGAGTTCCTGAAAACCACATACGCGCATAAATATGTTTCATTTTCGCTATCTTTCCAA
>NZ_WOWT01000034.1:0-44335 GCF_009746545.1 Oceanobacillus sp. AG | reverse complement strand
TTAAAAAACTCCCCTCTATTAATATGAAAAAAACTTAGCACATTATAGCAGGGAAGTCTATTTTTAATCTGGAGGAATTTGAACAATTAGCAAGTGTTTTAGATGGAACAATGTGGAGCTTTACATTAATCCAAGAAGCACTGTGAAAAGTACAGCATATTTTACTTATTCCTTTTCTAAAATAACCTCATTATTTTCAATTTGTTTAAGGTTTTCTACCCAATCCTCTTTAGGGAATTGAATTTAGACTTATCAGATAATTTAACCGAAACTAATTCATAGTAACCTCCTTCTTCTTTACTCTCATCATTACTAGAATGCTCTGCTATTGCTTTATCATTTTGTTCTGTTACACCATTTGCATACGTATAAACTGCTATAAATGTACCAATCATTCCAAGGATAATCATTGCTGTTAATGAAATTATCATGGTACGCTTTTTTATTTTTTTTACATTCATCATCATATTTAGTCTCCTTTTTAAATGATTACCGTTATCAGACAGGGAAGAACAGAATTGAACTGGCAATCGTCTTGAACCTGTCATTACGCTTAGAATCGTTTCGCCTTACCGTATCTTTGACTACTTCTTCATCACAAGATAACTCACTCCACATATGAATGTCTTTACGGAGAACGTACACCAAAGGATTAAACCAGTGTAAAGCATTAGCGACTAACACTAGTGCCTTAATCCATAAATCATTACGTTTCAAGTGAATCAACTTATATGTAAGACCATACGCATATCTACATCTGCACTATTCTCCTTAGGGAGATAAATAGTTGGTTTTCGTAAACCAATCAGAATAGGACTTCGAACAACCGAACTATAGGCAAGGCGAACATCCTTTTTAATACCAAGAGTTCCCTTTATCCAAACAAGCTGTTTTGCTACCTCGGTATACTCGGAAACAGGAGTATTGGTATATTTTAATTCCTTTAAAAATTTTAAGTAACAATATACCTGCCAAGCACTAAATGTTATGAACCCTACTCCCCACATAATTATTAAGAGAATCGTAATGTTGGACGAAATGCTAAATGGAACAGATTGCAAATGCGGCACATAAGGTGTACTAGACTTCCATTCCTCAATACTTGATACGGTTGTAATTGCTTTCAAAGTGAACAAGGTCGAAACCCATTGAAAAAGAAGTGCAATAGGTAGCAAGTTAAAAACAATTGCCATTTTCCCTATCCTATAGTGCCATTTAATTGAGTTAGCATTTGGTAATAATAGGCGCAGTACAAAAAGACAAACAACAATGATACTTCCCGTAACAGTTAGCGAAAAAAGTAGTTGAATCATCATACTCATAAATACCACCTACTTTTCTGAGAACCATTTTTTTAATTCTTCAATATCTTCATTTGAAAGTTTACCACCATCATATAAAGCTGAAATTAGATTTTTAATCGAACCTTGATATAATCCGTCAAGTACATTTTTTGTTTCCATATACTTATAATCTTCAAACGAAATACGAGGAGTATATTTGTTCGTTCGCCCATGTTTTGTAACTGACAAAGCTCCTTTATTCACTAAACGTGATAAAAAGGTAGAAATAGTCTGTCCTTTCCATTCTTTTCCCTTTTGGCTAAACAAATGTAATAATTCGTTAGAAGTAACAGGAGGGTTGCATTCCCAAATGACTTCCATCACTTCCATTTCTGTATCCGATAACTTTTGAACTTTGTTCACAGTGAACACCTCTTTACTTTTCATCGTGCGTTCATAAGAAATTCATTCACTACAAGTTGTAGTAATTATAACCTACTATATATTGCAGTGCAATGTCAAGTGAAATAAATAATAAAATATAAACCGTTCCAAATATCAAATCATGCGGCTACTAGTCCACAAAGATAGTTTGGTGTACATGGACACAATGAATCGGTAAAGAGTATAACCATCTAACTCTCCAAGATGAGTTTATATGTAATATGCTATCGTTGTACTTTTAATTTTTGATACCAAGGTTCTTGATTCATTTACTTTCCTTCAATGCAAAAAAAAGATGTTAACTAAGGCATAAAATCTGACATCCTGTAATATGCTCCAAACCGTTGTGCCGTCAGGTGTTATTGGCTTTTGGAACAGTCTTTTATTGTTTTTCTACCCCCCTGTTAGAAACAGGGGGTAAGGGCAGGGCAAGCCCTGCCCGACAAAGACAGGTTTTACGGTTTGGGACCGTAAAACCCGCCTTTGTCGTCTGCTTTTGATAGCCCTTGTATTCCAGTATAAATCACTACAAAATCAACCTCTGGCTCTATTCGTGACTCCTTGTCCTTTTCTTTTACGATACCGCCAGGGTGGATCAGCATAAATGATGTTGTATTTCATCATTACCACTCCAAATCTAGTAAATTAAAAAGCGCCATTGATCGGTGAAATACCGTTCAAATGACGTTTTAGGTGTAAATTATAGATATGTTTAAGATCTTTAAAATTTTGCATACAAAAAAGACGTTTCTATCTTCCATAAAGGAATTAGTAAACGCCCAAGTTCAATTTACATAATGAAAGCGACTTGGCAAGTGAATCAAATGGCTCTTTCATGTAAATATCTATTTAGTTTTCTTAATTAAGTGAGTGAGATGAAGCTGTTTGCTTGCTGTTATACGGTTTTAAGTTGGGGTCTTATTGGGGCATTATCTTCACCGAATAGATGGACTCCTTTTTTATTTTGAAGCTTAAAAATAGGGAACCGAGCAGGAATAAAACTATCATAGCAAATGCAGATCAAATAAAGTAGAGCAGATATTCAAACGCAGGTTACATATGCTTGATGAGCAGTAAAATAATGGAACAGTTGTTTTACCAAGGGATTCCGATTACATTATTATTAACAGTGATTTTATTGGTTATATCAAGTATTAGAATAAAGAGGGAGAAGGTCTAAACAAAGAGCCAACTCCTCCAAGTAAAGGATACCCGTTCCTCCTGCTTTATGATAAAATAAGAGAGATGCACGAGTGTAGGAGGAAAGACCATGTATAATTTTGCAGCACATGTAGTAAAAATTATCTTGAATATTTTTGGAAGAATCAAAGTCTATCAGAAAGAAAAATTACCTGATAAAGGCGGATACATTATCGCTTGTACGCATACAGGCTGGGTTGATATTTTATGGCTTGGTGTATCTTTATTGCCAAATCAAATTCATTATATGGCAAAAAAGGAATTATTCCAGACGAAATTCACAAACTGGCTGATGAATGTTTTGAATGCATTCCCAGTCGACCGGGATAATCCGGGACCGAGCACGATTAAGATACCTCGTAAACTATTAAAGGAAGAGAAAATCATTGGAATTTTCCCGAGTGGAACGAGAACAACGGAGGAAGTTCCTCTAAAACGGGGTGCCGTGACGATTGCAGCTTATGGTAAAGCACCGATTATACCAGCAGCTTACGTTGGCCCGAACAACTTTAAAGACTTACTCAAATTCCAGAAGCCGAAGCTCATTTTCGGTGATCCAATTTATTTGCCGGAAGATCAGCCGCGAAGAGAAGCGATGGATACGATGATGGAAAAGCTGAATGATGAAATGCATAACTTGCAAAGACAATTGAAGGAAAAATAAGAGAGTGCAAAGACCTTATGAAAAACGGGGAAGAATGTTTATCATAAGGTCTTTCGTTTTTGGATAAGAACAATGAAAAAGACGATAAAGTGAAACTTCATTCAGTGGAGGAAAAAACACCCACTAAATGAAGATATAATTTACTTTTTAATGGATCGTAGTATTGCAACTGCAATTATGATAAGAGCGATGAATGGACCTACAAAGCTTACGATGAGAAAAATAAGTCCGTCCAAAAAAGCAACTCCTTTCTCCCCCAATCTTATCATGTTTAATCTTGGAGTAAAATATTTCAAAAAGTCGCAGGTCTTACGCTGAAAATACGTAAGACACGCGACTTTATTTTTATTTATACCAGGCGGAAGCTGCTTGTACTTCCGTCATCGTTAATTGGTGACCACGGTTTTCCCAATGGAGTTCAACTTCTGCTCCAGCATCGGCAAGTAGAGTGTGCAATTCCTCTGATTCCTGCGCTGGGCAAATTAGATCATTCGTCCCTGCTGCGATAAACACGCGCTTCCCAGTCAAGTCAGGCAAATCAATCTCTCTTCTTGGCACCATTGGGTGATGGAGAAGGGCTGCTTTCAGTGCATCTTGATAATGGAACATCAGACTCGCTGCAATATTTGCACCGTTGGAATATCCGACAGCAGTTATATTGTTCCGGTCGAGTTTATATTTCTCTGCCGCTTCATCAAGGAATTCATTTAACTCTTGCGTACGGAAAATCAAGTCCTCCTCATCGAATACTCCTTCTGCAAGCCGCTTGAAGAATCTTGGCATCCCATTTTCAAGGACATTGCCACGAACACTCAGTACGTTCGCGTCTTTATCGATAATTTCTGCAAGGGGAAGCAAGTCCTGTTCGTTTCCTCCGGTACCATGCAGTAAAAGTAATGTTGGTCTGGAAGGGTCATTGCCTTTTTGGAATACGTGTTTCATTTATATAATCTTCCTTTCTATACCGGTCTTTCGATACTGAATATATTGCCGATCGTGGCGTAGTCGTGGCCGGCAAGCCTGCTAACAGCTTTTAATTTGCCGTAATTGATCTTGCCTGCTTCATACACATCTTCAGCGATATGGAATCTATCCACCTTACCGATGATCAAATCGGCAGTAGTTATGTCATCCCGTCCAAGTTCGATTGCTTTTTCCAGTGTACATTCAAACCGGACTTTTGCTTGTTCGACGGCGGGAACAGCTACATCGGTACTACCTGCCAGATTCAGTTTGGTCACATCGATTTCACTTTTATTCGGGGGAAGGGACGCAGCTGTTTTATTGATTTCCGCTACATTATCCTCATCGACAATATGAATGACAAATTCTTTCGTATTGATTATATTTCTTGCTGAATCCTTCCGGGTGCCGTCCTTCCGTTGAATCGAAACAGCGAGCATCGGTGGATCGGTTGCAGCGATGTTGAAATAGCTGAATGGTGCTGCGTTTATGATACCGTCTGAAGATTTAGTTGTAATAAATGCGATTGGTCGTGGAATGATGGAGCCGATTAGCAGCTTATAATTTTCTCTTTCCGTTTGCTCTTCTGGATCAATCGAAAGCATGTTGCGGCACCTCCTGTCTGCATTATTTTCCACCGGCATTAAACAAGGTCGCCAGCTCGTTTACCTACTGTTTTAATCGTCTCGATCAGGATTTCTTTATGTTCTTCCGAGATACCTTCGAAGATTTCTTCAATCCGCGCCTGATGCTTAGGGAAAACTTCATTCATTACTTCTTTACCTTTATCCGTAATCTCAATATAAATAACGCGACGGTCGTCTTTACAATTCGTGCGGCGCAGTAATTCATTTTTCTCCAGTTTATCGATGACATACGTGATGGAACCTGTATTAATCAGCACCGCTTCAGATATTTGCTTGATTGTTTGTCTGCCTTTATGGTATAGTGCTTCCAGAATAGAAAAATCGGATAATTTCATACCATGGGCAGCGATGTCCTTTTTCACCATTTCTTCTAATGTCTTCGATGCTTTCATTAAAACAACAAACGATTTCAAAGATAAATTCTCACTCATCGTGATTAACTCCTTTTCATATATACTGAATTAAGATATATTTAATTAATTAAAAGTATAAAGGGAAAAATATCTTCTGTCAAGCATTCGCCTTAGCTGAAAATGAATAATAAAGAAAAAAGTAACCCTGCCTGGTCAACTTATTAGGCAGGGTCATTGTTTTTATCGGGCCATTTCACAAGCTGCATTCGACTATTGAAAAGGGTTGGATAGGACAGGAAGCCTAGAATAATACTCGTAACGGCCGCTGTCGTCAGCAATAGGAAGAGGATGAGAAGTTGAAATTGGACAGCTTGCACGGGATCGGCGCCTGCGATAATTTGTCCGCTCATCATGCCGGGGAGCTGGACGAGTCCGATTGTCTTCTGGCTTTCAATCGTCGGAATCATACTTGCTTTAATAGAGGTAATCAACGAGTAGTGGATTGCCTGTTTCGGTGTTCCTCCAAGAGAAAGAATAAGTTCCGTTTCCTCTTTCCTCGCTTCAATCTCAGCTGTGAAACGATTTAAGAAAAGAATCGAGAGAACCATCGAATTCCCGATTAGCATGCCACTGATTGGGATAATGTATTGGGCTTCTGCCGGTGTAATTTTAAAGCCGATCAGGATTCCCTGTGTGACGACTTCGATGATGATGAAGGTGAGCACGAGTTTCCACGTGATTCCTTGGATTGACGCACCTTTCTTCCTTGCGTTATGGGTTGCGGCGGTGATCATAAGAACAACCATCAAGAAAATATAAATTAGATTTTCAGATTCAAAGACGAAGGTTAAAATATAACCGACTGCAAGTAATTGGATGATCGATCGGATTGTTGCAATGATTGTGTCTTTCCCAAGGCCAAGGTTTAATGTCTTTGTCAGAATAAGAGGGATGAGTACGAAGACAAGCGCTAGCGATAATGTTAGAAAACTCATATGAAATCCCCCTTTGCAAATTGTTTTACTTTCTCGTTCTCTGGATTTTTGAGCAGGCTGCTCGGTCCGGATTCGATTAATTCACCATTCATCATAACCCACGTATCATCCCCGATTTGAGTGGCTTGGTTTAAATTATGGGTAATCCAGATAATCGTCACACCGTTTTCTTTGTTGATTTTTTCAATCAAGTTTTCAATATCATTGGTGGAAACTCGGTCAAGCGATGACGTGATTTCATCCAATAATAAAATTTCCGGCTGGTTCACAAGGGTTCTTGCGATGGATACTTTTTGCCTTTGTCCACCAGAAAGATCACCGACATCTCGCTTCAGCAAATCTTTATCCAAGCTTACCTTCGTAAGTAAATCGGCAGCTTCATCTTCGGTCAACGTTTCCCCGGCAAGCGTCCGAGGGAGTTGTAAATTTTTATAAACGGTGCCTTGAAGCATGGTCGCATTTTGCAAGGCTAGTCCAACATTTCTCCTTAGCTTTGTCGGCTCATATTCTTGGACATTTTTTGAGTAAATGGAAATCGTGCCGTGAGTTGGCGAGATTAGTCCATTGCAAAGTCGGAAAAGGGTTGTTTTCCCAGCGCCGGACGGGCCGACAAGGGAAGTGATTTTACCTTTCCGGAACGATCCGCTGACATTTTTAATAATTTTTAGCGGACCGTCAGAGTAAGAGACATTCTCCAATTCAATGGCGTATTCTGTATTCATATCTACGTACCTCTTTTCTAATCCGGTAATAAAACCGGAGTAACTATGTATCAGTTTACCCTATTTTGCTGAAAGAATTGGGACAGGGGGTCAGAGCAACTGTCCCAGTTGGGAGCGGGAATTTGTTTGTCGGTGACTTGGAATGCTGGAAATTCGTTGGAGATGGCACGGATAAGCATTATCAGTGCCATCCAGTTGGCTGAATAGGGAACGGGGCGGGCGCTTCAGTACCTTGACGAGATCCATACTTGATAAGAAGAGAGCTGATACATCTTATCAAAGCCCTAGTCCGCCGATAGGACACACGAAAGTGCACGGACAAAGCGTTCCAGATCCATCAGTCATCTGCATGCCATACACCACATCACCCACCGCTTCACCACAAATACTCCAATATCTCTTCAGAAAATAAATTCGTATCAATTGCGCACGCTTCTGCTTCAATCGCGTATTGCCATCCGAGTACCGGTGCAGCTTCTGGCCCTTCTGGATTAAACTCGGGAGCATTTTCTGGTGTCGTAATTTCCTGTTGCGGGTAGGCAGTCCAAACAATTGTACCTTTCTGGATATCCGCATCCAGCGCTTCAAATGCAAGCATTAAGTCACTGTCCTCATTAAATACCCCGTAAATTCCAGGTGCATAATCCGATGCAGTCAACGTATCGTACCATCCTTCGATAAAGGCGTGATCGACCGGATAGTCCGGTTCAATATCACCAAAGATGGCTACTCCTTCAGGCACCCCGACATTCACTGCAAACTGTATCGCCTGATTTGCATGCGTTACTCCTTGCCCATACCCGCGGGCATCATTTACATGATTATAAATAACGAGGATCTGAATATTATTTTCATGCAAAAAGTCAATTTCTGCAGCGTCAAGTCCAACAGACACACCATCCCGGTCGCCGAGGTATCGTCCCCAGACTTCCGGCTTTCCAACTTGATCTGCGACACATTGAAATAACTCCTCGTCCGTATAACTCGCCGAATCTACTCCCCAATAATACTGTTTTTCCTCGTCCTTATTATCCCCATTTCCATTCGTTTCTTCCTCATCCTCGGACGGGTCACTCGGTATCCCTGGAATGGGAATCTTTTGATCAAGGAAAAAATGCAATACAAAAGGTATTGCCACAATGAATACGACAAGCCCAATGATCAGCAACCATTCATCCCTTCTCAATCGGCATCCCCCATTTCTCCTTTGCAGTATATGAAAAGGGGGGATGCTTCGGTATAGGTGAGCTGTGCTAAGTTTTCTTCATATGCACATGCGCTTGTTCCTATTCATCAAGTATTTTTCTTTTCTCTTTTAACAGCGATTGAAATTCCTCTTCTAATTCGTCAGTCGGTTCCAAACTCAGTCTGCTCAAAACTTCCGAGATTCTTGTCTCGATGACGAGTAACTTTTGTTCCTTTGTATCAACTTCAACCTCCATGTTGCGATGTTTAAATTGTTCATAGCTCCCGTGAAAGTCGATGATCTCATTTTTCTTGATCGCCAGAATCCGTTCGGCAATTCGGCTGGTAAACATTCGGTCATGGGAAACGAAAACGATCGTGCCCTCGTATTCTTCCAACAGTGCCTCGAGCTCCTCCATCGCATAAATATCCAGGAAATTCGTCGGCTCATCTAAAATAAGGGTGTTACAAGCACTCACCATTAGTCTCGCAAGTGTGACCTTAACCCGTTCACCGCCGCTTAGCACATCCATTCGTTTATAGACAGCATCGCGGAAAAAATGCAGTCGCGCGAGCACGGTTCGGACGGTTGATTCTTCTTGGATAGCTGTTTCCATGACGTTCTCTAGGATTGATTTTTGTGGATCTAAAACATCCAGATTCTGACTAAAATAGCCGAGTTTTACCGCCGGGGAAATCGAAATGCCGGATTCTTCGTTTATTAACTTTTTGATTAAAGTCGTTTTCCCTGTTCCATTTTCTCCAATAATCGCTATTTTATCTCCACCTTTAATCTGAAAACTCGCCTCATTCCAAAGGACGTGCTCCCTGAAAGATTGTGCGATATGTTCAGCCCGAATGATGATTCTACCTTGCAGCGATTCCTGATTTGGGATTGACATTTTAATTGGCGGAAGCTCTTTTACTTTCTCCACCTTTTCCAATTTTTCAATCCGTGTTTCAATCGATTTCGCTACTTGTTGCAGCTTTTTCTGCTTTTTGGCGAAATAAGGTTTTGCACCTTTTAATCTCGCTTCTGAACTACTTAAATTTTTTGGCTTTTTTGTTGCCCGGTCTGCTTTTTTCTCCTTGAGCATAAGGGCATCTTCAAGTTGCTGTCTCTTCTGAACATAATTTTCATAAGCTTTCTCTTGCTCTTGGATTTTTTGCTCTTTCTGCTCGGTAAAGTCGGAATAGTTCCCTTTGTACACTTCAACTTTCCCATCCGCAATCTCCCAGATTGTTTCACATGTCGCATCAAGAAATGCACGGTCGTGGGAGACAATAATGATTGCGCCTTGGAGACGTGCGAACGTTTTTTCCAGTTTTTCAATTCTAACTGTATCGAGATTGGTTGTAGGTTCGTCCGCTAAAAGCAATTCAGTTTTGCGGGCTAAGGCTTTGTCGATATACTGCTGGGTTACTTCTCCGCCACTTTTCACCGTACTGGTTCGTTTTAATTGGGGGAGAAGGGTGGCAGTACCATTTCCGGAAATAGTTCCGGATTGGATGCTCCTTTTTCCCGCAATGATTTCAAGCAAGGTCGTTTTGCCAGAACCATTTCTGCCGACAAGTCCAATCCGTTCCTTGTCACGTATTTGTAGATGCTCAATGTCAAAGAGTTTCCGGCCTCCGATTTCATAAGTTACATCCGTTAATTCCTTTATAATCATAAAAACAACTCCTATTTTCGGGCATAAAAAAGCCCCTATAATCGTGTTTGAAATAGGAGTTAGAAAGCATGGGAAAATGAAAGGTCCCCGAATATAGTATGGTCAGCCAATCTAATCCTATTTCGAAACAAAAGTGCATGAGAAAGAAGCAGGTCTTCTGCTTGAACACTACATATCTCATCCGTTTCGCTTTTTAAAAATAGGATTAGTTTTTCATTGTCTCTTGGCTCACCCTTTCGATTCATGTTACTTTTATTATACTATATTTAATGAAGATTGAAAGGGGAAATTTTTAAACACAGAAAAAGCCAGCTTCTACCCTTGAAGCTGGCTCTTTCCCCGTCGTGGTGACCGTTTGCGCGGAAAATTCTGTTTCCTTGTTCTGTGATGACGGAATTGATTTACCCGTCTCGATTCTTAATATTTACTTCGTGCTGTTTTTACTTCAAACAGCTATTTGTTGCAGTTGCACTTTCACAAAAAATCACTTTCTTCAAACATGCAAGAGAATTGGAATCTCATGTTGTTGCTGACGGGATGATTCCGTCGTAAAGCAAATTTTCCGCCAAGGCTGTGCATTTCTCTATTAGAATCCGCTTCTTGATAAGTTGTTTGCTATGAAACACAAGTTATCATTCGGCTCGAATTCCAATAGTAGTTCGCCTTGTACTTTACTATACCCGTTCTGCAGTTCTTAAAACATAAAATAACATCTTTTTTAAAATTTTTTTATGGAAGAGGAAAGTAGCGCTGGTGATTAAAAGAATTCGTGGTTTTTCTTTTCTTTTTTCGTATAGTAATCAATGAAAGGTTGAGCCATCCTGTTGCTTTATTTCCGATTCTTGTGTTCGTCCTGATGGAATGGGAGAACAAAGGAGTTTTATTCTCCGCTCATAGCGCCTATCTTGCTGGAATGGGAAAATAAACAGGTTTTATGTTCCGATTCTTGTGCTCTTCTTGCTGGAATGGGAGAACAAAGGAGTTTTATTCTCCGCTCATAGCGCTTATCTTGCTGGAATGGGAAAACAAACAGGTTTTATTTTCCGATTCTTGTGCTTTTCTTGCTGGAATGGGAAAACAACCAGGTTTTATTCTCCGCTCGTAGCGCTTATCTTGCTGGAGTGGGAAAACAACCAGGTTTTATTCTCCGCTCATAGCGCTCATCCTGCTGGAATGGGAAAACAACTAAGATTTATTCTCTCATCGTTGCACCGATCCCGCTCGAATAGGAAAATAAATGATTTTTATCCTCTCATCATTGCACTTACCCGCCCACACAGAGCGCCCCAGACAAAAACTGCACTCATGCAGCATAAGTCAAGTTTTGAAGAAAGAATTAAAAAAACATCTTTACAACCCAAACCATTTCCCTTATAGTAAAGATACCTAATTATTCTAGGTAGGTGAAAAATATGTTTAATCGTGAACTCGTAAAAGGGAGTACGTCCATTCTTGTGCTGCAATTGCTAAATGAACGGGATATGTATGGCTATGAACTCGTGAAGGAAATGGCAAAAAGAAGTGATGATCAACTGCAAATGAAGGAAGGGACGCTTTACCCTGCGCTTCATAAAATGGAAAAACAAGATTATGTTGAACATTACTGGAAGCAACAAGAAAAAGGGCCGGCCCGCAAATATTACCGGATTACCGAAGAAGGAAAAGAAATTCTAGCTGAACGGACTTCCGAATGGAAGCAGTATGTTCAGGTTATGAATAATCTTATTGGAAGAAATGAGATATGAACGTGGAGGCACAACGGTTTCTCCATGAGCTTGAAAAAGCATTGGAAGAAGATCCGAACCGTGCAGAAATTATTGCAGAATATCGCATGCATGTAGAAGAGATGCTGGCGGAAATAACAGAAAATAATGCGGACATTTATAACCTGCTTGTTACCCGGCTGGGTTCTCCGGAAGAACTGGCAGAACTTTGGAAAGAAGAAAAGTCCGTTACGCCGAAGAAAATGCAGCGGCTATTCGTTTTTCTTAATATCGCAATATTTGTTGGTGGTGTGCTTTTTACGATTGGTTACAATGTCCTCGGTTGGAAGTGGCTTGGGGTCCTTTGGGAAAGTTTAACCGAATCGACGACAATTATTATTTTAGTCTATTTATTTTTCTGGGGTTTGCTTGGCTATGAAATCGGCAAAGCCTTAGGAGCACGTGGAAAAAAGGTGCTTACCCGGACGTTCCTCATCGGGATCATTCCGAATCTGTTGCTTATGTATTTGATTGTTTTTCGACTGATTCCTTATGAATGGTTCGATCCACTACTCGATCAATCTTTTATCGTGCTCAGTATCCTTTGTACCGTGGCATTATATCCGATTAGTTTAATCGGTTACCACTGGGGAAGAAAAGCGTCTGTTTAGTCGGACTGGATACATTCGTTCAGTCCGAAAGAGTATGAATGATTTTTACCTATGTACATAGTTTATCTATATACATAGGAATTCTATGTATATAGGAGCGTTTACCATGCGGACAAAACAAAGAGAATGGCTATTTGTAGCAGCTTGTCTGTTGCTCGGATTCCTGGCTAATGTCAGCTTTTTATACGGGAAGATTGGAATATCTTATCTTATCTTCATCGCGGTCTTTTATACCGTGTTATTTGTGCGGTTTGGTTTTACCTTTGAACACCGGCGAATCGGCTTGTTACTTATGGCGGGAATCTGGTTGCTTGCAGGAAGTTTCCTGTTCTTTGACAGTACGATATTTTACGTATTGAACCTACTCGTTATCCCGGCTGTTGTATTCTTCCATATCGTCTTAATTACTAGCCCGGCGAAATTGAACTGGGGTAAGTTATCCTTTATCAGACTCGTAACTGGAAAGCTTGCAGATGCCCTCCTTTATTTGACGAACTATTTACGTTATATCGGAAGAATCGTTGCCCGCAGTAGAAGGCGGGTGAAAAACAGGACATTAAGACAGATTCTTATAGGAATCCTGCTCGCTGTCCCAATCCTAGTCATTGTTGTGCCACTCTTAATGGCTGCGGATGCGGTCTTCCAAGAGCAAATCGAAAATCTATTCGTTTTCCGAATCGACGTGAATTTTGTTGAAATTGGGTTCCGTCTCGCCTTTACGGTCATTGCAGCGCTTTTCTTCTTCTGTATTTTTCAAGTCATTGGGAAGAAGACGAAGCGCGAGATAGAAATTTGTGAGACACCAAATAAGAGAAATTGGCCGGGGATTGTTGCGGCAACGACTCTACTTATATTAAATGTGGTATATATGCTGTTTATCGCTGTACAGTTTCAATATTTCTTTCATGAAGGGCTGCTTGATGGTTTTACGTATGCCGATTATGCAAGAAGAGGTTTCTTTGAGTTAATTCTCGTAACACTGATTAACTGGACGATTTTACTCGTATTCATGAAACGGGTGAAAGAGGAGGGCGGCAAGCAAAAACGAATCTTGCAAACCTTATATTCTGCTCTGATTGTCGCTAGTGGCATCTTGCTTATATCTGCCTGGCAGCGGCTAACGCTTTATGAAACGGCGTACGGTTTTACAATTGACCGGTTGCTTGCCCATTATTTCATGGCATTTTTACTCGTAATTTTTGCTTATACACTCATTCGTGTATGGTTAGAGAATCTGCCCATTTTACATTTTTATCTGATTTGTGCATTTCTTTTTTATGCCATGTTAAATGCGGTCAACTTAGAAGAAACGATCGTGGAAAACAATATGGAACGCTATAAGGTAACAGGGAAAATTGATATTCATTATTTCTATACCCTAGGTGCTGAGGGAGTGAAAGGACTTGTTCAGTTGTATGAACAGGAACCGGAAATCCCGGAACTAAAGAGTTTATTAATAGATAAAAAGATAGAGCTTGAAAATGGAGAATATGAATCCTGGCAAGCATTTAACTTTGCGAGGAATGAAGCGAAAGAATTACTGGAAGAGCTTGAGCTCTAAACTTAATGGAGGTGGATCGTCGTGGTCGATATACCGAAACATGTCGGGATCATAATGGATGGTAATGGAAGATGGGGAAAATCCCGGGGACTCACGAGAAGTGAGGGGCACTATGCTGGAGTTCAAGCGATGGAAAAAGCGATTGATGCAAGTATTGCTCTTGGTGTCGAAGCGTTGACTTTATACGCCTTTTCTTCAGAGAACTGGGCGCGGGCCAAGGAAGAAGTCAATTATCTGATGCGGCTGCCGATTCGTTTTTTTAAATCGAAACTTCCTGAATTTATGCGACGTAATGTGAAAATCACCATATCAGGAAATATGGATGAGCTGCCAAAAGCAACGCGGAAAACATTGCAACAGTCGATTGATCGGACAAAGAATAATACAGGGCTGATCGTTAACTTCGCCTTTAATTACGGTGGAAGGGGCGAGATTGTGCAGGCTGTGCAGCACGTGATTCGTGACATGCAGGAAAAAAATATAGAGCTGGATGAAGAAACAATTGAAAACTATCTTTATACTGGTGGATTGCCGGCGCTTGATTTAGTTATCCGGACGGGTGGCGAGCAACGGCTAAGTAATTTCCTTTTATGGCAAGCTGCCCATGCCGAACTTTATTTTACGGATATTTATTTCCCGGATTTTGATGAGGCGGACATGCAAGCAGCAATTTATGAATATCAGGAGCGCAGAGCGGTTTATGATTTTGCGGAAATGTATCGTAAGGCAAAATGAATAGCTTAAAAGTTGAATAAAACTAAAAGTAGGATAGTTGTAGTGTGTGGATTCTTGGTGAGTTGGCTTTAACGTAATAATAAATGATTCATGGAAGAGGTGACCTTTAGCATGAATACAGCCAGAGAACGTTTACTTAAAATCATAGAGAAAATACCTGATCAGGAAGTAGATGAAATTTTAGACTTCGCTGAATATTTAGCAGCTAAGCAAGAAAAGAGAGTATCTGATGATTTAACAAAGGTTAGTGAAAGCAGCTTAGATTTTTGGGATAATGATATCGATGGTGAGGTCTGGAACAATTAAAACTAAGGTGATATTCTTTTACTAAATAATTAGACTAAAAATGGACTGGTGCACAGTCCATTTTTATTTTTCCAAAACACGGATAAACCGCTCTCGGAATTTCTCTCTGTCTTCGTTTGAGAAGGCTTTCGGTCCTTTCGTGCGCTTTCCGGCCTTTCTCGCTTGAGCACTCAGGTAACGCGTTTGCAGCAGCTCATCGATATTCTTATTCGTATACATAAAACCTTTATGATGCATGACAAGACAGCCCTTCGGAAGAGCGAGGGAGGCGAGGCCGTAATCTTGCGTAATGACAAGATCCCCCTTTTTGGCAAGCTTCATAATCCGGTAATCTGCCGCGTCTCTGGCGTTATCAACATAAATTGTCTCGACACCTGGCGGGTTTTCTTGCAAGGAAAAATGAGAAATGCTCGTTACGAGAAAAACATTCAAATCCCTTCGTACCGCTTCATTGATAATAATTTCCTTCACTGGGCACGCATCCGCGTCAACATAAATATTCATCCTTCACACTCCTTGAGTCATCTCCTCCTAGCATACCAAAATTTAGTTGCATTCTATACAAAAATATTGTATAGTACATTACATGAGTAATGCACTACATCAGAGGAGGTGCAGGCCTGATGATTGATCCAAATGGCGGAAGACCAATTTATATCCAAATAGCTGAATGGATAGAAACAGAAATATTGAATGATAATTTCAAGGCCGATGATAAGGTCTACTCCCAATATCAGCTGGCGGAGATGTTTACGATCAATCCGGCAACAGCGGCCAAGGGTTTGAACGTCTTGACGGATGAACATATTTTGTACGGGAAGCGGGGACTTGGAAAGTTTGTGACAACAGAAGCAAAAGCAATTATTACCGATAAAAGGAAAAATGAAAAGCTGAAGGGATTATTAACGGAAGTTGCTCTTGAAGCAAAGCGATTGCAAGTAGGCGAGGGAGAGCTGATCGAAATGTTGCAACAAGCGATTACAGATGTGAAGGGGGATTAACATGAAGGTGATTGAATGCAGGGATCTAACGAAAAGAATGATTGGAAGAAACGCATTGAACCAGCTAAGTTTCACATTGGAAGGCGATAAAATTACCGGATTAATCGGCCGTAACGGGGCGGGGAAAACAACGCTCATGAAGATCCTTGCCGGGTATTGGCATAAGACTTCGGGTAAGGTCGAAGTATTTTCCGAGCGGCCATTTCAAAATTTAAACGTATCCGTGAATGCGATTTATGTGGATGATCAAATGAAGTTCAGCCATACATTGACACTGGAAGATATATTAAAAGAAGCAGCACGTTTTTATCCGAACTGGGATGCTGTTCTTGCGGAGCGTCTCTTTGACTATTTTTCCTTTCACCCAAAAGAGAAGCATGGTTATTTATCGAAAGGGAAGAAGAGCACGTTCAATATGATTATTGGGCTTGCGTCAAGATGCAAGCTGACGATGTTTGATGAGCCGACAACGGGGATGGACGCATCTGTAAGAAAAGACTTTTATCGGGCTCTGTTAAAAGATTATCTGGCACATCCAAGAACAATTCTTTTATCGAGTCATCATTTGGAAGAAATGGAGGACTTGCTGGAGGAAATCATTTTAATCGATGAGGGGCAAGTTGTCTTGCATGAGTCGATGGATGAATTGAAGGAATACGCGCAAGGAATAACTGGAAGAGCGGAAATATTGGAGCCATTGCTTGCGGATGAAGAAGTAATCTATGAAACGCGAGTAGGCGATTATTCCACTTATGCCGCTGTAAAATCAGACAGTCCCGTTATACGGAAGGCGAAACAACATGGGATGACTACAGGACCTGTGCCGCCAAATGATTTATGTATTTATCTGACTGCAAAGCAAAAGGGAGGGATAGATGATGTCTTTAAATAAGATGGATCTTTCTACTGCTGTGAAAAAACAATTAAACTATAAGATGAAAGTATATGTTGGCATGTTTAGCTCACTTGTCCTTGTTCAAGTTATTGGAATCTTTTTCTCCGTCGTTAGTCCGTTACAGGGATATTCTACAATGGACTACGTGGAGATTGAGTACATGAATTATAATACGCTCAATATTATTACATTGACTTCACTCTGGGCACTTATTCATGCGATTATCATGACGACAAAGAATGAATGGGAGAACGCCTTTCCTTTTGTGGGAAATACGCTTAGTAATCATTTGGCGAATATGATCTTCCTCGTTGGAGCAAGCATCGTTGCCGGGATTGTAACAATACTTGCATCATTTACGGTTCGAGTGTATCTTTATTATTTTACAGATGAACTGTTCGTTATGTCACCGGGATTCGTCTTAAACGGTGGAGAATTGTTCGCTGGGACAGTAACGGTAATTCTCCATTTTCTATTACTCTGTGCGGTCGGCTATTTACTAGGTACGGTGACGAGGCTGCATCGTTTGCTTCCCGTCCTGTTGCCAATTGTGGTTATTGGGCTATTGATTACTATAAATTATATCAACCATGAATGGATGATGAATACGATAGATTTCTATTACGGGGAAACAAGCATGGCTGTATTCCTTATGAAAATAGTTGTTACAGCTGGGATACTATTTGCTTGTTCCATTGCTATATCAAGCAGAACGGAGGTTAGAAAATGAGTATACTTTTCACGATACTGCTTCTCCTTGTTATAATCGGATTTCCGTTCTTATTGAGAAGGTTGCAGATAAGTAGATTAGGTTACTGGCTACTTGGCGGGTATTTCATCCTATTAATTGCTTCTGTTATTGCATATACATTTATCCCAACAGAGGAATTTGTGGATGAGGAAGAGCTGCCAGCGGAGATGACAAATCGGATTTACCTTGTCCATGAAATATTGGATCAAGGAGTGCCACTGGAGGAATTTGAGCAATATAAGAAAGAAGAATGGGAATTTCCCACGGCTACAGAGGAAAGTTTTTCATTATATGCCAGTCCAGATTACCAATTTCCGGTCATCATAAAAAGGGTGGAGGATCAGGAGGCCATTCATGTTGATTATTATGAGGTAACGCCTGAGATTGATGTGGAACCAGTCTATGATGAAGGTGAAGTCACGGTCTACAATCATAATGGGGAGCTAACGCTTGAAGTACTTGGATATAAACTTTATCGTTTCAATAGTATGGAGAAAGGATTTCCATTTAACCAATTTGAAGAAGAAGAGGATCATTCTTGGATTTATTATGATGTATTCGATGATGAGAGAATGTTTTATATTACAATTCCAGCAGATATCGAATTAAACGTTCATCCGGATACGGATGTCCACTGGTTAAATTAAGAAAAAAGTCGGCTACTATTAGCCGGCTTTTCTCCTGTTCAATATGAATACGGTAAGCATCACTGCACTAGTCCCACCTAATAGTTTACTAATAATCATCGGAAGAACAAGTTCCGGTTCAATCCCTGCGACAAAGCCGAGATGGCTCCCAAGCACAAAGGATGCACTTACGCTAAAGGCAATATTAATAACTTTCCCACGTGGATCCATATCCTTTACTAGAACAAGCATCGGAATAATATGGGCAATCGTGGCGATTAGTCCTGCTGTTGCCGTGGTATTGATGTCAAGTGCTGATCCAAGTTTTTCAAGCGGCTTTTTACATGCTTTCGAAATGAAGAGCACCATTGGAAAAGCTCCAGCAAGGAAAATAGCAATCGTCCCGACAATTTGAATCCCTTCTTCAAGCGGCGCAAGTCCTGGAATGATTACGAAGCCAGTTAATGTTTCGATCACGATAGCAACGAGTCCACCCATAGCAAGAAATTCAATGAACTTCCCGAAAATGGAGAAACCTCTTACTATAAGAATAGGAATTTTCCAGAGGCCGATCACGATGAAGAGCGATATGATGATGGTTGGAATCAAATTTCTAATGAGCATCTCTAAGCTGAAGCCAGCTGTAATTCCACCAATAAATGTGCTGAAAGGGATTGTCACCAAACCAATAAGAATTCCTTGTGCTAGAAATTCACGGTCTTCTTTTTGGATTATTCCGAGCGAAACCGGTAGGCTGAATACAACGGTTACTCCAATTGTTGTTCCGAGGAATACCCAAGCGAAGAACCCAGCTTCAGGAGTTCGTGCCATCGTTTCAGCTAAAGCATAGCCTCCCATATCGATGGCAAGAATCGTATTCGCGAAGGTTGCCGGGTCTGCCCCAATTAAGCCGTAGACGGGTGAGACGATGGGCAACAAAACTTTTGCTATGACTGGTGCCAAGGAAATAATCCCAATCATCACAACGGCAAGGGAACCCATCGCCATCAAGCCCTCCATAAAGCGCTCACCGAATCCAAAGCGGTTGCCGATTATTTTATCAATAGCCCCGATAATAAAGAAGAGAACTACGATATAAACTATGATTTCATTCATCTGACTTTCTCCGTTTCCTGTATGTGTGGATGATGTTTCTATTATGGGGCTTGTCAGTAAAGATATAGGTAATCAATCTTCCTTATTCCGAAGTATTTGGACTAATTTTTCTAAAAATACTAATGAAAAATAGTAAGATAAACCTGCAGCCGCCATCAGAAAAAACGTACCATCCAAGTCTTGTAGATTGCTATTCATAAAGTATAAGAATAGTCCTCCAGCCATTCCACCTAAGGAATAATTTATCCATCGAACACCTTTATTAACTCGTTCAATGATTAAAGATATAGGAATCCCAATGAGAAGATAGATAGGCAAGGCGTAAATATAAATAAGAAAAACACCGAGAATTTGTCCGGCAAGCGTAAAATATGTATTTAAAGAATTACTAACTATAATATCAGCAATTATATTATATAGTAAAAAAAAGAAACATAATATAAAAGGTGCTAAAAATGCAGCTGGAACCTTTAAAATTACTTTCATTATACTCATTAAGCTCCTCATACTCCCTCCTTACACGAGACTCTTTAACTGCTTGTCACACAATGAATTTTAATGTTTTTTAGTAAACAAAGAAATATGGTAAAACAATAAGGATGGCAAAAAACTAACTCTAAAAATACTTGCAATAAATAATTTATTAACATTCTCGTCAGCTATCAATGTAAAAAATAATCCGACGATAAATAAACCACCTACTAAATATACGAGGATTCCAGTAATATATTGTAGAAAAGCATGATGAAAATGCATCTTACCTAAAAATATGTCTGCGAAGAAAGAATAAAGCCCTCCGCAAATTAAAAATAGAGGTAACGAATACGTAAAATAGAATAAAAGTAGTCCTTCAAAAGAAGTTATAGCCTACACCTGCTTGTTGTTCTTCAACTGGTGTATATCCCGTAACAGCTAAATACAAAGAATATACCAATGTAGAAAGTATCGCTGTCATTGCTTTCTCTAAGAGAGCAGCACCCTTGTTTTTAACTTTACTATTTAATATCAAAAAGTAACCCGCTACTGAAATAGCAATGAAGATAATTCCGATCATGATACTCCCTCCATAAAAATAGTTCAAATGCGTTAAAAGAAAAGCGGTAAGGATCATGAAATTCATTCACAAGTGGAGAGGTAAGCAATGTTAATACTAAAGCGGAACAGAATCAAGTTTAAACATTGTGAAGATATTATTGAATCAAGAAGCGAACATGATTTCAAAACGTGTAAATGTGGAAAGGTTGCTGTTGATGGTGGATTAGTATAAGTAGTCGCCTTTACCCTAATCCTGTATATTTAGAAAAGCTCTGAGTGCAAAATATCAAATAGGACATATTTAACAATATAATAAAGTTAAAAAAACAATATTTTATTATTTTATATTATTGCAAAAAAGAAAAGAATGTTGTAAAATAAATTTTACAGTCATAACAAAGAGGTGCAGTTATTGGAAGAAATCATGGTTTTAAAGGATTATAATCAATTAAAGGTGTTAAGTGACCCTTTTAGATCGCAGCTTGTAATTAGGCTTATGGAAAAACCTTTAACAGGTCAACAACTTTCAGAAATTTTTAACCTTTCTAGGTCCAGAATCCATTACCATTTGGTAGAACTTGAAAAAAATAAATTAATAAAAGTTGTTAAAAAAGAAGTGAAGAACGGGATAATACAAAAATTCTATCAAGCAACGGCTAGAGGATATGTGCCAGATTTAAATCTTCTGCCTCACCAAGAAGAGATTGGAAGAACTTTCAAACATAGTGTTCTTAGTATGTTAGAAAGAAGTAGTGATAGGGTGATTGAAGCACCAGAGGAATCTTTTCGATCAAATGTAAGTAGTAAGGATCCTTCTCAATGGAACTTTCAATCTTCAAGTTGGGAAATTACAGCTACTGAAGAAAGTTTTCGATGGTTTTTGGAGAATTACTTTGAATTAATGGAAAGATTTAGAGATAAAAGCAAGAACGATGAGAATGATTCAAACTCAAGAATATATTATATTTCTAATTTAGCTTTTGCTATAGAGAAATCACTTTTTGAAGAAGAAGCAAATTAGATTAAAAGGCCTGATTTATCAGGCTGTATTTTGAATATATATCAAAAAAATTTGACCGAATAATTTTTTTACATTTAAACCTATTTGACTTAGTATTCTTATTATGTTTGTTAGGGACTAAGGAATATATTGCTTAGACTATTAAGTCAAAATCTTATTTTACTTCTTGTTGCACGGTTTCTTCATCTATAGTTAGCAGGTTATAAGTAGCTGTAATGTAACTACTATATTTCAGTGGGTGGATAAACGTTGTACACGGGCAGGCTACCTTATAAATAACGGGCAAATATATTTGACTGAGCAATTGTTTTTTACATAGAATAATTTATTCTAGTTACTTTAATAATTAATTCATATAATTAAGGAGGATGATAAATGTTTAGACTTTTAAAAAACAAGAATTTTACCATACTTCTAGTTGCACGATTCCTATCTTCTATGGGCAACAGCTTTTATACAGTAGCTGCGATGTGGTTGGTATATTCAATGGGTGGATCAACGTTATACACAGGGTTGGCATTATTTTTGACTTCTATCCCAGCAATATTCCAATTATTTCTAGGGCCATTAATTGATCTGTTTCCAATAAAAAAAATATTAATCTTTACCCAAATAATTCATGTTATTTTACTATTATTAATTCCTATGTTAAGTATCTTAGGTTATTTAACAATAACAGTAGTTCTAATTGTAATGCCTTTAGTATCGTTTTTTAATCAGTTTTTATATCCTACAGAACTATCAGCATTACCTAAATTATTAAAAGTAGATGATTTACCAAAAGGAAATACGCTTTTTTTCTTTGCATATCAGGGCAGTAGAGCTATTTTTGATAGTGTAGCAGGTGTTGTTGTTACTGTAATAGGCGCAGTGAGTATGTTCTATATTAATAGCTTAACCTTTGTATTATCAATATTGACTCTAATGGCGTTATCTATGCCATTTGCATCACCTAGGAAATCAAACATATCTCTAAAATATCAAATTAAATCTTATCTAGATGAACTATCGATAGGATTTAATATTCTAAAAAGGAATATATTCATTAGTATACTGGTTGGTATAGTATTCCTAAATCTTACAGGTGTTGCTATAAATGCTGTTCTACCTGGTTTTACATCAAGCAATGGAAATATAGGATTATATGGTTCTTACTTATCTGCTTCGGCAGTAGGAGTATTGATGGGAGCTTTTTTAGCATCATTAAAATACTTTCAAAATTTAAAACTGGGAAAGATATATGCTTTACTCATATTAATTAATGGCATATCTCTTCTATTAATCGGAGTGTCAGGTAATAATGTATTTTCTGTAATATTATATTGTATTGCCTGGGGTTGTACTGGAATGATGAATGTCTTTTCACAAACTATGATTCAGGCTTTAGTGGAGAAAGAGTTCATCGGGAGAGTTATGTCAGCGGCAATGGGGTTGTCGGTAGGAGTAGCACCAGTCGGGGCTTTGTTAGGTGGTTTAATTGGCGCACAATATGGAGATGGGATTTTAATCATGATCTCTGGATTTATAGTCGTCTTAGTTTCGGTATACTGGATTATTAATAAAAATACAAGAAATCTTCCGTCGATAATTAAAATGTCTCCCTCTATAGTAGAACGAAAACTAAAAGCACAAATTAGATAGATTAATTAGAGTTCTGAGTTTTTCGGAATAATTAGGAGGAGAGATTTTATATGAGTAAGCAAACTAATTCAAAGGTACAGTAAATATTGGCAGAGAAATTTGAACATTTTAAAAGCAGGAAATACTGTTTCTAAAATACAGAGGCGTGAAGAAAACGTTATTTCTATAGAGTTAACTTCAAATCAAAAAAGATTATGGTTCCTTGAAAAATTGTATCCTGACTCCGCTGCATATTCTGTACCTCAAGCATATGTCCTGGAAGGCAATTTAGATAATGTACTATTGGAAAACTCTATCAATAAAGTGGTGGAACATCACGAGGTTTTAAGAACAATATTTTATGAAGAAGAAGGGATTCCTAAACGGAGGGTATTACCATTTCGGAGAGGGAAATTGAAAATTATAGATTTGAGAGAGATTGATGATGAACTAAAAGTACTCAAGAGAGTAAATGAATACTGCAAAAAACCAATTAATCTTAATACTGAATTTGCATTTCAATTTTATCTTTTTTCGGTAAATAATAATAGAAATATATTGTTGTTAAACTTCCATCATATAATTTTTGATGGATAGTCAAGTGGTGTTTATTTTATAGTTTCTAAGAGAGAACAGAAGCAGTTATTGATGAAGCGTTGACATTCAAAATAATACTCTAAAGAGAAAGAACCCTCTGTATTAATGCAAAGGGTTCCTTCTCTTTCGGATTACACAATTCCATTTTGATGTGTCCAAAATTTAGACAAACATTATTTTAAGCTACTTTCCCATCAAACATCTTAAACAAATCATTCAACCCCTCACTCATCGTCGGGTGGGTGAAAATATTATCCCGTAAAAAGGTATACGGCAGATCCGCTTCCATTGCTACCCGAACGGTATTGATCATCTCGCTCGATTCCGCCGAGAATAATGTACATCCGAGAATCCTTTTTGTTTCAGGATCAACTAATGCTTTTAGCAAACCGTTCGGCTGTTTATTGATTTTCGTACGTGGAATATTCGCTGCCGGCATGGTTGCGACGACATAATTTATATTTTGTTCCTGTGCCATTTTTTCATTTAACCCGACATGGGAAAGGACGGGTTCGATAAACACACTGTATGGCACATTTTTACGTTTCGCTAAAGAGTAGGAGCCGCCGGTTAAAATCTGATCCCGGACAATCCGGTAATCATCAAGTGAGATATACGTGAATTGCGGACCGCCATTCACATCACCCAGTGCCCAAATTTGTCTGTTAGAAGTCCGTAAATAGTCATCGACAATGATTGCACCGTTATCATCAACTTCTACACCTGCTTTAGCAAGCTCAAGTCCTTCTGTATAAGGCTTCCTACCAGTCGCAAGCAGGAGAGCGGAGGCTGTCTCTGTGAATTCTTTCCCCTTATCAAATTCAAGAGTCACTTCTATTCCACCAGATTTACGATTGGAAACCGACGTCGCTTTACTTCCATGGACAACGGAAATACCTTTATCCTGCATGACTTTTAGTACTTCTTCTGCAATATCTCTGTCATCGTTTTCCATGAAGTCTGTCGCGCTATCAATTACAATGATTTCCGACCCGAAATTCGCATACATAACAGCAAATTCAAGCCCGATATACCCGCCACCGACAATGATTAATTTTTCCGGAAGCTCGGCTACTTGTTGCAGTTCTGTTGATGTATAAACATGATCTGCTTCTTTTAATCCATCGATTGGAGGAATGACTGGCTCCGAACCGGTATTGATAATGAAATAATCCGCAGTAAGGACCAGTGTTTCTTCTTTTGATTTGAGACGGACTTGGTTCGTTCCGACAAAGCTTGCTTCCGCCGTATAAACCATGACCGTATCTTGATCTGCTAGGGTTTTGTAGTTCTTTTCCCGTAATGCGGCGATTGTTTTATTTTTATCCTCAATCGCGTTCCGGTAATATTCATTTTTATCATTTTCTAATTGGCTATCCTTCTCTGCGTGGTGGATGAGTAATTTTGTTGGGATACAGGCGATGTTAATGCATGTCCCGCCATACATTTCATTGGACTTCTCTATCATCGCAACGGTTTTACCTCGAGCGGCAAGATCTGCTGCGAGCGTTTTCCCGCCTTTTCCAAATCCGATAATAATATAATCATAATGTTTCATTCAATCGCTTCCCTTCATAAAGACTATTGCCTTTTTTAGGGTTCATTAAACAGGGGGAGAATGACGAAAAGTGCGTAAATTAGTTAGGAGGAAATGATCGTTATCTTGTTTACGTTTGAAACCAATTTCGTTTCGGATGTATAGAGGTGTTCTTATCTCCTGAAAGATTCGTAATCTGTATTGTTTGTCTGAATAGAGGCGCTCGCACCGTCCGTTCAAGCGGGATTCCTGTAAGATTGGGCAGTGAACTTTCGATATCATTAGGAATACGGTGAATTAAACAAATCAGCTGCCCGCTTATTTTCAGAGGGTGCTCAATTGTGTTATTTCCCCCTTTGTATTGAGATGTTAAGCATTTTATTGATGTTTATGTCTAAAAGTTGCCTATTTTACCATAAGGTTTAAATTTTTTTATAAAAAACTATTGCATATTTATGAATGATAATGCATAATAATACATAACTTAAATTTCTGGGAGGAGTATCATCATGATTTCGTTAGCGAAAGATTTGCAGATTGATAACGAAGAATTTTTTGGAAGAGACTTACTTAGCCTTGAGGATTATACACCAGAGCAAATTCATCATTTATTGGAACTTGCTTCTTATATAAAAGATCAGCGTAAGAAGGGGTTTGCCTTTGAACCGTTAAAAGGGAAAGTGCTCGGCATGATCTTTGAAAAATCATCGACGAGAACGCGTGTCTCTTTTGAAGCGGGTATGATTCAGCTTGGTGGGCAGGCGATCTTTCTAAATTCAAAAGACATCCAGCTTGGCCGTGGAGAGACAATTGCGGATACGGCGCGCGTGTTATCCGGCTATTTGGACGGAATCATGATTCGGACTTACTCCCATGAAGATGTGGAGGAGCTTGCTGAATATGCATCTATTCCGGTTATCAATGGATTAACGGATTTGCATCATCCATGCCAAGTGCTGGCAGATTTGCAAACGATGTTAGAAATCAAAGGGACGTTGAAAGGTCAGAAGCTTGTATATATTGGAGACGGAAATAATATGGCGAATTCACTTCTGATTGGAGCTGCGAAGATGGGTATAAATATGGTTGTCGCTGCACCTAAAGGTTATTTCCCAGACGCAGAAGTCGTAAAACAAGCAGAAGAAATCGCTTCGGATACTGGTGGAAAAATTTCAATCATGACAGATCCGATTAAAGCCGTAAAAGATGCCGATTTTATTTATACAGATGTTTGGGCAAGCATGGGGCAGGAAGCGGAGCAAGAGGAAAGAAAAGCAATTTTTGCAAACTACCAAGTGAATGATGAATTGTTGGCAAAGGCTAAATCAGATGTTACGTTTCTTCATTGTCTGCCCGCGCACCGCGAGGAAGAAGTGACAGCAAGTGTGCTGGAAGGGAAGCAATCTGCTGTATTCCAACAGGCTGAGAACCGTCTTCACGCGCAAAAGGCATTGTTGACTGCCTTGATGAGCTATTAGTAGTTATAGAAATAAGGGTGCGAGCGAATATAGTTATTCGCTTACACCCTTATTTTTGTTCTACTTTTAATCCACCAATATCCATTTTTAAACTTTCCAAGCGATAATCAGGCAATACCTCTTCTAATGCAGCGATAATCTTATCCCTGCGGTCACTTGGTACAAAGGACATCATTGTCGGTCCAGCACCACTGATGACCGTTCCGAATGCCCCGTGCTCCTTCGCTGTACGTTGGATCAAATCATAATTTGGGATGAGCGGCTTGCGGTGGGGTTCATGGAAAATATCTTTTTCCATCATTTTCCCAGCAAGTTCATAATCTCCACTTACGAGCGCTGCAACGGTCACATTGCCGATGCCGCTCCCAAGGGCAGCATCGGCAATTGAAAACTGTTCCGGTAACACGTCTCTTGCCGCTTTCGTTTTCAATTCGACTTCCGGGATAAGCGCAATAAGTTCGAGGTGAAGTTGGTCGATTTTCAACCAGTCCACTACTCCGTCGATATACGTGGAAACAATGAGACCGCCAAGGAGGGCAGGCGCAACATTATCCGGATGCCCTTCCATTTCTGTAGCATCCGTTAATTTTTCCTCTGCGGTTAAGTTGAGCCCACCGAGCTGGTTGGCAAGCTCAATTCCTGCTACAATCGCTGCCGCGCTGCTTCCTAAGCCACGGGCAAGCGGGATGCTCGTTGTTTCTTCTACGCGAGCGGGGCGTAAGCTTTTTCCATGTTTTTCGGCGGTTTGTTTTGCAATTAGATAAATGAAATTCTCTTCAAAAGGGACGTCACCAGCAGATGGGGAAATGAATTCCCAATCTGCCTGTTCTGTCACTTCCAATGTTAAGTATAAATCAACTGCTAAACCGATGGAGTCGAAACCGGGTCCGATGTTCGCGGAGCTTGCTGGAACCCGTATCATGAAACTACTCATGGCTCGTCAACTCTTCAATATATTGATTGATTGCTGCAGCGTCATTCGGAAGGGAGACCGGTTCGATTTCCTGATTGTCCTGAACGGTCTGCGGATCCTTCAATCCATTTCCGGTTAGAACGGCAACAACTTTACTTCCTTGTGGGATATTACCCGCTTTACACTGCTGGATGACGCCGGCGATCGATGCATTGGATCCTGGCTCGGCAAATACGCCTTCCGTTTTAGGAAGATGCTTGAATGCATATAAAATTTCCTCGTCTCGGACAGAAGTGATGATTCCGTTTGATTCATCGCGGGCAGCTGTTGCGAGGTCCCAGCTTGCCGGGTTCCCGATGCGAATTGCGGTCGCAACAGTTTCTGGCTGAGCGATTGGTTCATTTTTCGTAATCGCTGCCGCTCCCTCCGCTTCAAATCCGTAAATTTGCGGTAAACCAGTTTGTTTTTCTTCATGATATTCTTTGAAGCCTTTCCAGTATGCACTGATGTTACCGGCATTACCTACTGGGATAGCTAAAATATCTGGTGCGGATCCGAGCCAATCGCAAATTTCAAAAGCAGCTGTTTTCTGTCCTTCGATCCGGTAAGGGTTTACCGAGTTTACAAGGGTTACTGGAGATGTTTCACTAATCTCACGTACCATCTGCAATGCCTCGTCAAAGTTGCCATCGATTTCAATAATTTCCGCACCGTAAATGACCGCCTGGGCCAATTTCCCAAGGGCGACTTTGCCTTTAGGAATGACAATGATCGCGCGCATCCCAGCCCGAGCTGCATAGGCTGCAGCTGCCGCAGAAGTATTCCCGGTAGATGCACAGATAACTGATTTGCTTCCTTCTTCTTTCGCTTTCGCAATTGCCATAACCATTCCCCGGTCTTTAAACGAACCGGTTGGGTTTGCGCCTTCGATTTTTCCGTAAAGCTCGATACCAAGTTCTTCCGATAAGGAAGGGAAATGGAGGAGTGGTGTGTTTCCTTCATTTAGTGTAAGTTTAGGTGTGTTTTCTGTTACCGGTAAGTAATTCTCATAATGTTGAATCAGTCCTTGCCAAGTCATTCGTTTCCATCTCCTTCAACGCGGTAGTAACTTGAGATTTCTTTTAATACGTCTAATTTCTGGATTTTCTCTAGTAAGTTCGTAAAGTTTTCTTCAGATGTCTGGTGTGAAATAACAATGATTTCAGCGGTTTTCTTCTCATCATTTGGACGTTGAATAATGCGCTTCAAGCTAATTTCATGTTCATGGAAGAGATTGGACAGTTTGGAGAATACGCCTGTCTCATCTTCTACATTTACACGTAAGTAATATTGGGAGAAGCGCTCACTCTCGTCTTTCAGTGCTTTCTTGTAATAACTGTTCACAACCTGTTCTCCTGTAACACCAAGACGGATATTTTTTACGACAGCTACAAGGTCACTCACGATAGCTGTTGCAGTAGGGAGGCTTCCGGCACCAGGTCCGTAAAACATTGTTTCTCCAACCGCTTTTCCGTGTACATAAACGGCATTGTATTCATTCTTCACCGCTGCAAGTGGGTGTTCATTAGATAAGAACGTCGGCAGTACATGGGTTTCAAGTTCGCCGTTTTTAAAATCCGCATAACCAATCAGCTTCATCGTATATCCAAGTTCATTTCCGTTCTGGATATCTTCTGCTGTAATGTTGGAAATACCTGATACTTTTACATCACCCAGGTCAACCGGTACTGAAAATGCAAGACGGGCAAGGATAGCCATTTTACGAGCGGCATCAAGTCCTTCCACATCCGCAGTCGGATCGGCTTCTGCAAACCCAAGCTCTTGCGCTTGTTTTAAAGCAGCTTCATATGTGGCTCCTTCTTCCGCCATTTTTGTTAATATGTAATTTGTCGTTCCATTGACAATTCCCATGACACGTTCAATCCGGTCAGATGATAGTCCATCTGTAATCCCCCGAAGAATCGGAATACCGCCAGCAACGCTCGCTTCATAGAAAAAGTCACATTTATTTTTCTCTGCTTCGGCATGCAGTTCTGGGCCATGTAGGGCGACTAAGTCTTTGTTCGCTGAAATGACGTGCTTTTTCGCAGCAAATGCCTGGAGGATATAATCTTTCGCCGTATCGATTCCACCCATGACTTCAATGACAACATCTATCTCTGAATCATTTAATACATCATCCGGATTAACGGTAAGGAGGGAGGGGTCGACATCTACTTCTCTCGCCTTTTCCAGGTTGCGGACGAGGATACGCTTTACTTCAACAGTTACACCAAGCTGATGCTTTAACTTTTCCTGGTGTTCGTTAATGATTTGAACAACCCCTGATCCAACGACACCGAGACCTAATAAACCAACTGATACTTTGTTCTCCATTTCATCACCTCATCACTGCAGAAGAATGCAGTATAATTTTCTATATTTAATCAATTTAACCATGAAAAGTGCAGGATATCAATACGGAAGCAAAGAGTTTTTTATTTAAAGCGCTTACTTTTTGGAGGGGATGAATAACAATTATGTTTTATCTTAATATCTTATAGTAGCCCGTTACAAGAGGGAGGAAGTGCAATTGCGTTATGAAATAATCGGAAGTTTATTTTTTATCCTACTGTTTCTCGGAGTGTTCGTTGGAATCATCTTTAACAAAGTCGAACTATTCGGCTTCTTAGGTCTACTGCTTGGACTAGGAGTAGTTTTCTTATTTCGGAAAAGGAAAAAATGAGCGGGACAGGGGGTCAGAGCGATTGTCCCGGGGACAATTGCTCTGACCCCCTGTCCCGCTACGCTTACGCTCCTTCGAGTTGGAGGAGGGATTTCTTCAGGGCGAGGCCGGCGCGGAAGCCTCCAAGGGTGCCGTTCTTCTGGATGACACGGTGGCAGGGTACAGCAATGAGGACAGGATTTCTTCCAATTGCTGTTCCGACAGCTCGAATGCTTTTCGGATTTCCAATCGCCTCCGCAATCTCAGAATAGGTTCTCGTCTCCCCATAAGGAATGTGCTGTAAGGCTTCCCAAACGGCAAGCTGGAACGCGGTGCCCTTAAGATCAAGAGGGACATCAAGCATTTTTTTCTCCCCTGAAAAGTAGTTTTCGAATGCGCGCTTATAATATTGTAGCTTCTCTTCATTCCGCTCAAATGATTGATTTGGGTTCTGCTTTAGTAGCCAAGTCTTCATATCCTCTTCTGTTTCATTGAATCCACCGGCCCAGCACAACCCTTTCTCCGTAGCAGCCAAAATCATACGCTCCCCGTTCGATTTTAGCGAGCTGAAGTAAATGACGTCCGCATTCCTATCCATCTGGAACAACTCCTAACTGTTTTTTATTTCATCCTCGTTAATCGGATACGTTCCGTGCACTTCACCAAAGAACTTATTATATCGTTGTTTAAATTTATCAAATAGATATTGGACAAGAACTTTCAAAATTGCATATCCTGGGATCCCTAGGATAACACCAACAATGCCGAAGAGATTTCCGGCTACAAGCAAGACGATGATAATCGTAAGCGGGTGGATCTGCATCGTGCGCCCCATCACATTCGGGGAAATAAAGTTCCCTTCTAAGAACTGCACAGCCGCCCAAACAATCGCAAGCTTCAGCAGCATAAACGGGGAGTCGACAATCGAAATAATGATTGCCGGAAGAATCGCGATAGTCGGCCCAAGATATGGTACAACAGACGTCACTGCAGCAATGATTGCGAGTGTCAACGCGTAAGGCATACCAATAATTAAGTAACCGATATATAAAAGAATTCCGATGCAAGTCGCAACGATAATCTGACCTTGGATATAAGAACCGACCTGTGTATCCATATTATGAAGAATCCGGCTCACATCTTTTCTGAAAGCTGGTGGCAGCAAGGTCAAGAAATAATTTTTAAATCGTCCTCCATCCTTTAACAAGAAGAAAAGAATAATAGGAAATGTCACAATCGTGACGACAATATTTGTTACCGCAGAAGCGAACGTCTGTACACTTTCAAAGGCATTAATCAGGTATCCGCCAACGATACCCGGCAGATCACTTAAATTATTAGCCACCCAGTTATATCCTTCCTCATAATAAGGTGCGAGAAAAGAACTTTGCACCCAATTCGTAATGGTTTCCCCGAGTTGGGATAGATAATTAGGGAAGTTCCGGATTAAATCGTTAATTTGCGTTTCGATCAGTGGAGCTGTAAGCAGCACAACACCTGTTAAAATACCGGCAATCGCAAGTATCAGAATAATGATTCCCCAAATCCGTTTAATTCGGAACCGCTCGAGTAAATTCACAATCGGATTTAATAGATAAAAGGCAATGAATGCCAATATCAGTGGTGGCGTTATGGTCGAAACGATAACGAGCACTGGATAGAACACAAAAGAAATCCGTTCAAAAATAAAAATGGTGAGCCCAATCAGCGATAATAAAGCAAAGAGAAAGAATAAATTTTTACCGCCGAGAAATGTAATAAATCTGCTTGTTTGCTTCATCTTTTACCTCTTTTCCCCGTAGACAGTTGTTCGTTTTAGTTTAATGAAATAACTTACCTTCAGTATAAGATAAATAGAGATTAAAAAACAGCATCAATTCGTCACCAATTCTTTATTTTTCTCCTTTTGTCTGTTAGAAAGAAGCATCGTGAGAAAAGCAACGACAACAAATAGGCCACCGATGTATGGATTGATTTCTACTCCTACTCGGTCAATTGAAATTCCGCCGATGAAGGAACCAAAGGCAATACCGAAGTGGAGGGCGGAGTTGCTGATGCTGATTTGCATATCCGCTGTTTCCGGAGCAGAATCGATTAAATAACTTTGCATCGGGGGTGTGACTGACCAACTCATTAATCCCCACAAGGCAAGCACGACAATAAATAATGGCATGATTGATGTCGTATGGGAGATGACGAATAGCATGGCAGCATAAATCGTGATGAAGAGCAAGATTACTCGCGTATTACCAAATTTATCTCCCAATGTTCCACCGAAAGCTCCTCCACTTACCGCAGCAAGCCCGAACAGGAGATACACGATGCTAATGCTATTTTCCTCAAGCCCCATCGTTACTTGTACAAATGGTGTCAAATAGGCATATAACACTGCATGTCCCGTGAGCATGAGAAAGATCGTTAAATGGGCGAAGAAAACTTTCTGGTCTTTCAGTGAAAGGACTTGTTCTTTAATTGTACTGACTGGACGTGGAGCAACGCGCTCCATGAAGAAATAGACTCCAACCATACTAATGACAGTGAGAATAACAATCATGAGAAAAGGAGCACGCCAGCCGAATAGGTTGCCAAGACTTAGCCCAATTGGTACACCTAACACAAGCGAAGCACTAACACCCATACTTACAATCCCAATCGCACGTCCGCGGTATTTAGGTTCGACAATGTTCGCTGCGAGCACAACACAGAGGATGATTAAGATTGAACTGCTCACGGCAGAAATAATTCTTCCGATAAAGAGAATACTATAAGACGGACTAATTAGTGCAAGTATATTCCCGAATAAGAAGACGGTTAAGGAAATCAATGCGAGTCGTTTCCGCTCGACTTTCGCAGTGAGAACGAGCAGAATCGGAGCAGCAATAGCGAATGTAAGAGAGAAGATTGTAATCAGCATTCCCGCAGATCCGAGACTCACATTCAAATCTTCCGCAATCAGATCGAGAATTCCCCCGATAATGAGCTCCACCATTCCGACGACAAAGGATACCGTCATTAAAAAATAGACACGTTTATTCATGATGTAACGACCTTTCTATTATTAGTACATGTATTAACGGTCTGTAATACCCCCACTTCTAAACAAGAGGGAATCCCAAGATGTTAAGGTGGGGGATAAACAGTCCGTAAATCCCTGATTCTGTTCAACTAACATTCATTGGGGAGGGAAGCCCCATTGAATGAGTTTCACTTTATTATTCTACGGGTTAACCGTTAATTTCACAAGAGTCGAGCATAAGGAGGAAAAAGCGCGTAAAGTTTGTTATAATTGAATTACCTCAAGTTTTAAAGGGAGGACAACGTGTTGAGCACAGAAGTGAAATTACAAAAAGAAGCAATGCACATGTTAAAGCTGACAAGTAGAACTTTTTATATACCAATTAAATTATTAAAATCGAAGCTACGAAAAACAGTTGGCGCAGCTTATTTATGCATGCGTGCGATTGATGAGATTGAAGATCATGAAACAATGCAGAAAGAAACGAAAACACATTTACTGCGGAAGACAGCTGAACTGTTGCGGTCCGAAAAAGGTTTTGACCGTGAAGCATATGAAGCGCTAATCAAGCCTTACGAAGAATTACCGGAAGTAACTCAGCGCCTCGCGGATTGGATCGACGTCTGCCCAGCGGAAATTACTAGGAAAGTGATGGAAGCAACAAGCATTATGGCGGACGGAATGGCGAAATGGGTCGAAAAAGACTTCATTGTAACGACAAAGGAAGAACTTGATGAATATACGTACTTTGTAGCTGGGCTCGTTGGTGTTATGCTATCCGATATTTGGAAGTGGTATGACGGTACGGAAACCGATTATGACCTCGCAATCGGCTATGGCCGCGGTCTGCAAGCGGTGAACATGTTAAGAAATCAGGACGAAGATGCGGAACGTGGTGTCCGTTTCATCCCGGATGGTTGGACGCGTGCTGATATGTTCGATTATGCTCGAGATAACTTGGCCAAGGCGGATGAATATATGGAAGACCTTGAGACGAAGAATATTGTCCTCTTCTGCCGAATTCCGCTTGCCCTTGCGAAGAAGACGCTAAAAGCAATGGATGACGGACACGAGAAGATGACCCGGACCGAAGTAGAAAATACCGTGGACGAGATTTTAAAAGAAGAAGCATAAGAAAAAAGCTGCCATTTTGAGCTGGGCAGCTTTTTTGTGGCATAGGAAACTATAATATAAAAATGCTGTAATAACATAGGTATCCTAGGCTAGCCACGTCCGGCTTCAGCGCCCAGCAACTATCAAACTTCACACTCCTCCAATCGATAAGTCAACATCAACTCACTGCGTTCGTTGTGTTTCCTTTATCTCATTCCGGAGTGCTCCAGTTTGTACGTTGCTGAACGGGCGCTTCCGCCTTTGGTCTCTTTAATTAATTTCCAGATTGCAAGTACGATAAAGATACTTTCAGGTTCGCGTTCTTTTCCCGAATCCGGTCGAGCAGTACTTTATCGTTCGTATCATTCTTCGTCCGGATTGCGTATGTGTACATGATCATCGTTCCAAGGTTTGTCGTTTCCACCTGGCGCAGGTGACTTGAGAGTGTGAACTCTTCGAATACGTCATCAAGCAGGTTCTCATGGTTCAAATTCTCCGGCACGGTCACTTTAAGAATCTGGGTGTCCTTGCCTTTCCCATAATTGACTTTATGGAGGATATAAAATAAAATACTTGCGAAAAATGTCAAGATGATGGCTAACTGGAATTGATATAACCCACTAGTCATCCCAACCGAAAGTCCGAAAAATATATAAGCAATATCTTTTGCATCTGTTACCGCACTACGGAAGCGGATTAGGGAGAAGACTGCGAATAAACCAAAGGCAACTCCGGCATTCCCGCTCACCACATTCATAATAACAGATACGACAACACTCATGATAATAATCGTATGCACGAAATTCTGAGAATAACGCTCACCTGAAAAGGTCATTTGATAAACAAGCGTAATAATAATACTTAAAACCGTTGTCAGTGCCATTGCGGCTAAACTGAGCACCAATGTCGTTTCCCCACCATCTACTGTAAAAAATTGATTGATCATATCCATCTTACATTCCTCCTATATGAACCGTTTCACGCGCCGTTCCTGCGGGTGATGCGATACCATGCAATAATTCCATACTTGTGCAAAACTTCGAAGCACTTCGCTGTTCGCAATCGAGCTCCTGCAAAATACGTGCAAGCCATAATGGGACACTATCATTCACTTTCACTTCAAGAACAACGAGATCTTCATCAATGAATAAGTCCCCATAAGAACCGTTTGCCAACTGTAAATCATCATCCCTGCAGCGTAAATTAAAGTCGAATGTCATTCTTAAGTCTGCATCTTCTTTATGATGCAATGCATGCCGGTCATAACTGACGACCATTTCCGGTTCTAAATGATATAAGTTTCTAAAGTAGTCGATTTCCCGTAATACTTGCAGATTGGAAGTCTCAAATTCTTCCAAACTCCGATTCGGGAAATAAATGTAACGGTAGGCTTCAGATAAAGGAAGACGCATCCGTCGTTTATTCACAACCTTCTTATGTTTCTGTTTCACTTCGAAAAAAGCCGTACTATCCAAAGCCGCATCATCATACACACGTAGTCTCAGCTTTTGCCGATACTTTAATTTGTTCTTCGTTTCATAATAAATTTTCCAGTCGTTACTTTCGAAATAGAGGCTCGTCACCGTGTACTTGCCATTGTTACCGAACTTATCCGGCCGCATGTAGGGAGAAATCCTGTCAACAAGTTCTTCATATTGTTTCGTTGTAATTAAATATTTCTGTTCTCTTCTCCTAAAAATTTCAATTGCCATGCCCTTTCTCCTCCTTGCAATGTAATATTATCCGCCAGAGGTAAAAGCGCGCTGTGAAGAAGATGAGAAATTGGTAAGAATTTGTTGATGAATTGTTAATATAAATTTACATTTGAGTTCAGGTCTAGAGTTCTATTGGACGAGTCTCGTAGATTTGCCCTTCCTATTTGTCCGATAGCCCAATCTAACAACTCACCATTACGGAAACAACATCGGGCTCAATGGTCTGTCCAACTTATATCATTTAAAAAAAACAGGACATCCAAGAATAGTGCTTGAATGTCCCGCTCCTATTAAAAGCATTGGAAGGATTGAATTTGATTGAGGTCGATTCCGAAATACACCCAACGGTTCCCTCGCCAGCGGAAACCTGCGATTGAATTTCTTCCGACAAAGGTCGGGTAGAACCAAAATTGATCTCTTCTTAACCAAATATAAGTGAAGCGGAATAAACAGCCGCGAATAGCGCCCGGATCAACAGCAAAGGTTTGCACCTGACTTTGCTGTGGGGTGAAATTCGGTGGTGGAGCGGAAGGTGGTCCTACTTGCTGCTGCCCTTGCCCTGGAAATCCACCCGGTCCTCCGGGTCCTCCAGGTCCACCCGGCGGCCAGCCTCCTCCGAAACCAGGCCCACCGGGTCCTCCAGGTCCACCCGGCGACCAGCCTCCTCCGAAACTAGGCCCACCGGGTCCTCCAGATCCACCCGGCCAGCCTCCTCCGAAGTTAGGCCCACCAGGTCCCCCTGGTGACCAGCTGCCACCAGAGCCAGGTCCCAACTGTCCACTTGGAAACCCTGGTCCAAACGGTGGAGGAGATTGCTGTCCGCCACCGACAATTGGTAAATTACTCGGGAATAGTCTTTCCTCATTATACTCTTCGTACTCATCATGTGGGTATTGATACGGATCATACGGATTATGATTCATTCGTTCAACCTCCTAAACATACTCTTCCATTCACTATATGGTGAAAACGTCTAGAAGGAGATTGAATTACCCAAGAATGGGCGAATGAAATAAAAATAATTTTAAAGGACTTGGTGAGATGTATGTCGCAGATGAGCGATTCACGAAAAACATTGACCAGTTTGGGGAAGGCTTGGCAATCTTTATGCGGGATGCGATGGCTGTGTATACTGAAGGGAAATAAACCGGTGCTGGAAAAACAGCCTTGATCAATTTATTAATGCGATTTTATGAATTAAATAGTGGTTCGATTAAGGTTGATGGAATCAATATACAAGCTATGTCACGTTCTGAACTGAGAAAAATATTTGGTATCGTTCTTCAGAATACGTGGCTATTTAATGGAACGATTAAGGAAAATATAGCTTATGGTAATGAAAGCGCTCAAAAAATGCTGACCTTATATTGGTAATGGATAAAGGAAATATTATGGAGCAAGGCACACATGATGAATTATTGGAGAAAAAGGGGTTTTATGCAGACCTATATAACAGCCAATTCTCGAACAAGCAAGCGATATAAGAGGCATTGGGTTGCTATATGTTTGATAAAACATGTGCCAAGTAAGAAAAATATGGATATATTAAAAGCAAAAAAGCCGAATGCACCGTATCATTCGGCTTTTTGCTATCAAAAGTGAATCTATTATTTACACTGAAAATCGATGTTAGACTTTATTAATTTTTAAGATAAGTGGTATGATAGAAAGAATACAACTAAGGAGGGGACAAAAATGATAGAAAAAACAGCTCATAACACTCCATTGCAAAATGATGTGAATATGCTTGGAAATATACTAGGCGAAATATTAGTCCTCCATGGTGGTAAAGCGTTATTTGATAAAGTCGAAACGATTCGAAAAATGACGAAAAGTATTCGAAAAAAATTCGATAAAGATTTGTATGCGGAATTGAAACAAGAAATCAGCAACTTACAACCACCAATGAGGCAACAAGTAATTCGGGCATTTTCTGTTTATTTCCATCTCGTGAATGTAGCGGAGCAGAATCACCGGATTAGGCGCAGACGCCAATATCTACTTGAGGAAGGGACAAGTCAAGCCTTCTCACTCGAGAAAGCGGTCACCAAAGTAAAGGAATATAATTTGAATGAAGAAGAGATACAGGACGTTCTTAATGACTTATCGATTGAACTTATTATGACGGCTCACCCAACCGAGGCGACAAAGCGAACAGTCCTTGAAAGTCAAAAACGGATATCAGAGAACCTTCGTAAAATAGATAACCCGCTTATCACCGAGTGGGAGAGGGAAGCAATTGAGGACAGTCTGTTCAACGAAGTAATGGCATTATGGCATACCGATGAATTAAGACACAGGAAGCCGGAAGTGTTGGATGAAGTGAAGAATGGTCTCTATTACTTTAATCAAGTCCTCTTTGATACACTACCTGATGTTTTCTGGGAATTGGAACTACAGCTCCGGGATCAGGTAGCAGAGAAGGAGTGGCAAGTGCCAAACTTTATCCGTTTCGGTTCCTGGATCGGTGGTGATAGGGACGGGAATCCGAATGTAACTCCTGAAATAACCTGGACGACACTTGAAATGCAGCAACGACTTATTTTGCAGAAATATGAAGCTTCCATCACGAATTTAATGAGAAGATTCAGCCAATCTACTGAACGCTTAGCTATCGAACAAGAATTCATAGAAAAGGTAGAAGCTGAGGAGGAAAAATACTTAGAAAAAGAAGAGAAATGGCGAGTGAAATCTGAAGTCTATCGGCGTAAATTTGCGATTATTTTAAAACGTGTCAGGGAAAAGGGGAAGTCAGATTTAGGCTATACGCGTGCGGAGGATTTGGCTGCCGATCTGAAGGAAATTAAAGCAAGTGTTGAAAAACATTTACCAGTTAATAAGAAACTGAAAGCGATTCGGAAACTGATCCGCCAAGTAGAGATGTTCGGCTTCCATTTGGCAACACTGGATATCCGGAATCACAGTGGAGAACATGAGGCGGCAATCGCTGAGATTTTAAAAATTGTCAAGCTTGCAGACGATTATTCCACCCTTACGGAAACCGAGAAACAAGCAATCTTGTACAAAATTCTGGAAGACCCAAGGCCGTTACTGCTTACAGACGACAGATATTCCAAAGCGACACAGGATATGCTGCGAGTATTCAGAATGATTAAGCAGGCACATGATGAATTTGGCAAACGTGCGATTGAGGTTTATATAATTAGTATGACAGAATCTCCAAGTGACTTACTGGAGGTCCTTGTGCTTGCTAAAGAAGTTGGACTGTACCGGATCAATCAAGACGGAACAGTAGAAAGTGACTTAGATGTCGCACCACTGCTCGAGACGATTGATGATTTGAAAGCAGGACCAAAAATTATGCAGACCTTATTTGAGGCAGACGTTTATCGCAAACAACTGGAAGCGCGTCACAATCATCAAGAAATTATGCTTGGCTATTCCGATGGAAGTAAAGACGGTGGAACGCTAAGTGCAAATTGGGAACTGTTTAAAGCACAGAAAGATATTCACCGGATGGCAAGAAATTATAATATTCATTTGAAATATTTCCATGGACGTGGCGGCTCATTAGGTCGCGGGGGTGGCTCACTCCATACGAGTATTCTCTCACAGCCAGTGGAAACACTCGGAGATGGTGTGAAAATTACGGAGCAAGGTGAAGTACTATCCTCGAGATATTTACTGGAAGATATCGCCTACCGAAACTTGGAGCAAGCAGCTTCCGCTTTATTTGAAGCGAGCGCCAAAGTTGCGAGCGCACCTGACCAGATGGAACTTCGTAAAGAAAAATGGGAAACAGCAATGGAAGTCATTTCAGAAAAATCATTGGAAAAATATCAATCCCTTGTTTTCGGTGATCCCGATTTCCTAACCTATTTCAACGAAGCGACACCACTAGCGGAACTTGATGCATTAAATATCGGCTCCCGCCCAATGAGCAGAAAGAACAGCCAGCAATTCGAGGACTTGCGTGCAATCCCATGGGTATTCGCCTGGACACAGTCGAGACACTTACTCCCGGCTTGGTATGCAGCAGGTACAGGCTTACAAACATTCATTGACCAAGATGAAAGTAACTTGGAGATCCTGCAGACGATGTATAACGATTGGGCTTTCTTCCATGCAACGATCAACAACTTGCAAATGGCTTTATTGACGGCAGATATGGGAAGTGCGAGAGAGTACTTGGAATTAGTGGAAGATCCAGAAGTAGCCAAACGGATATTTAACAATATTAAGGATGAGTATAAACGAACAAGAGCGGCATTATTGCAAATTACTGGCAATGAAGTGCTCCTAAGCCACTCACCGAATATTCGAGAATCCGTCCATCTCCGTAATCCATATGTTGACCCGTTAAACATTTTGCAGGTCGATTCCATCCGGAGATTAAGAGCGACGGAAAATCCTTCTGAAGAATTGAAGACGGATGTGTTATTGACGATTAATGGTGTTGCGGCGGGGTTAGTTAATACGGGTTGATTAGAAGGAAGATTAAATAGTGAAATGAAGAAACCAGATTGGCTGTTGTAGACAGTTAAGCTGGTTTTTTCATATGGTTCACCAGCAATAAACTTTCATATATAAAGAACCCCCGAGGAGATTCCCTGCGGGGTGGTTTGCCCGCGACATGACGGGCGAAGTATTGTTAGTCTATTCATATAAGAGAAATATATGCAAAAAAATAAAAGGAGCCAATATGAGGGCTCCTTTTCGAATGAAATGAATCCCGATTATTATTCAATGAATAAACCTTGTATTTTAGTGTTTTTGACAAAGCAGCGATTATTATATTGCTTGCAGTGGAGTAAATTAAGTTGTTCGAGATAACTATTACAGGTCTATCCGCTCCAATATTTGAGTTTGTTCGGATCCGACATTTTCGCCTAGTTCAAATAAATCCCGCCTTGGGATGTAAACTATTATATTATTCCTTTGAAAACACCGAAAGAATCGCTGCTTGTTGCAAAATCTTTAAGGGAGAAAGGGCATAAAGTGGAACTTGAATTGGTGGACAAAAAATTGGGGAAAGCACTTGATAAAACGAACAAGGAAAATGTGAAAAAAGTGATTATTGTTGGCGAAAAAGAGGTTGCTAAGAATCAAATTACGATAAAGGATATGGAAACCGGTGAAGAGACGGTTGAATCTTTTGTGTTTAATAATACACCATCTCGAGCAATCGGCTGTTCAGTGTCGAACATAAACATAGAAAAAGAACTCATTCACAAGATATAGATAAAGAAACAATTAATAATCCGCGAAGAGAGTCATAGGAGAGAAATATTTCCCGGGAAATGTTGAAAAATGAAAAAATATGCTTACATTTGTATTAAGCCATACTTTGTTTAAAAACGTAACACAAGGTTGTTTAGGGAAGGACGGCAAAAGCCAATACACCGCTTCGTTCATATGTTTGGGAGGAGGTAGGAGCCAGTGAATGCCAAGAAAATGAATAACGAAGCCAGTAAAGCAAAAGCTCGAGAACTTAGGAAAACATTATATCTTTGTGCCAATGGAAGTCCGTAAAGCCAAAGTAAAAAGAACGTCGGAAAGGCCGTATGAGAGAAAACTTCACGTACGTTTTGATGAGGGGAACGGGAAAAAGAATTGCCCTCTTGTCTGGCTTAGTAAGGTGGAAAGCCCTGAACCCTGAGGATAAAGAAGGCAATATCTAATTCCTGTTTTCTACATTACATGTATATTCATCTGTTTAAAGAAGTTCCCCTATATCCATAGAAATTTGATTTCTTACTAAGATTACCCAAGAAAAAGACGGCCAATAGTGGCCGCCTTTGTATATCAACAAAGCAATTATTTAATTATCGTTTCGTTTATTTGCCCTAGCTCTTCCGCCTTTACGTCCAGCTTCTTCTTGACTCATTTTATTGGAATTGTTAGTGGACTGATTTGCTCTTGCCTCTCCACCCTTGTGACCAATTTCTTCATAGAAATCCTCGTCATGGTTTCTTGCAGTGGCTTCTCCACCTTTTTGGCCAATCTCTTGGTAAAACTCTTTATCATGAGTCTCGGCAGTGGTTTCTCCACCTTTTTGACCGATCTCTTGATAAAACTCTTTGTCATGATTTCTTGAAGTAGCTTCTCCGCCTTTACGACCAGCTTCCTCAACCGTCATCTTCTTATTGTTCTGATTTTCTTTACGTGCCACTTTAAATACCTCCTTGGTAGTATTTTTACGTGCAGTAACTGCCGTAAAGTAGGGAAATTCATTTCCCATCAGCAATATTTTCTTGCTTACAGGATGCATTCCCGTTCAAGTCTATACTAAACATAGGATTGAGATTGTTATATTTTTGTAAAGAAAAGACATCAGACTTTAAAATGAAAAGGGGTTAGTTGGCAATTTAGAGTAAATAGTAACTTGTGTTTAGTAAAAGAAGATTTTAAAAAGCTGATTTCCTAAAGTCGGTCATGATGTAGACCCAAGAACACAACTAAGAAATTAAGAATAAATCGTTTTATTTATAAAAATGAGAGGGGGTAATGATGAATGGAGATCTCACAATACTTTTAGATATTGATTTTTCTAACTACGAGATTCTCGCCCCTTCTCAAAAACATGAAAGATTAGATTTGATAATAATGGACTTAATTAAAGGATCTTAATTTCTGGATATTCATACCCCTTGTGGATTTTAACTTCATTTAAATATGTTAAAATAGACTAAAGATTAATTCAAAAAGCTTTTTGTTCAACAATCGGTTCATCTAATAGAGGAAGCTTTTCAACCCATAAGGTAATGAGAAGGATATTGATCACTAAGAGGGAATTAATAGAAGTAGGGTGTTTAAAAAATGTTATATAAGTGGTGATTAAGTGGAGTTGATATTTATTCGTCATGGTCAAGGAGAACATACACTAGATATACCAAACAGTTTACACATAAAAAATCCTGCATTAACAGCAAATGGAATAAATCAAGCGAAGGTGTTAAGGAAAAAGTTCCCCTTAACGGATGAGGATATTATATTTATTAGTCCTATTAGAAGAACGCTGGAAACTGCACTAATTTGGGCTTGGAATATTGATTGTCGTAAGATTGTAAGTCCATTAGTATCCCCACGAATATTTCCTATCCGCCCAAACGGAAAAACATTGCCTTGTGATACAATAATTGACTTAGAAACAATCAAAAAAGGATATCCGAATCTTGAAATTGATATGAATGTTCCACCTGATTTGTGGTCTGATGGTATAAATACTATGCCCGATTGTGAATTCAATAAAATTGCGGTAAAATTTATTGCAAATTTGAAGTTGTTAAAAAAGGATAAGATTTATATAGTTTCACACGATGGTACTATTACTGCTTACCGCCAATTGATTTCTGGCCAAAGTTTATCCAGAAGAGACTTTCTAAATGAAACAGGGTGGTTTCAAATTAAATGTTGAAGAATATAAATATCCATTGTAATGTCTATTCCCTAAGAATGATTTTCAAGAATTGGGAGTGATTGCAGAACAAACCTTTTCGAGAAAAGGGCCAGATTGTAGTATAAACTGCTGATAATAAAAATTGCTAAAAAAATTTCAGTAAATGGGGAATAGCCTTGATTAAAAAGATAGATATAACCAATCCTGAGGTTTCAAAAGAAGTATTAAACATTCAAATACCTTCATACAACGTGGAGGCAAAAATAATTGATTTTTATGATATACCGCCATTAAAGGACACCGTGCAGTCGTTACAACAATGTGGGGAGACTTTCTTTGGTTATTACTTAAATAAAGAGTTATGCGGAGTTATTTCTATAAAAACAGACGGTAGGATAATCGATATACACCGATTAATGGTGCATCCTAAACATTTCAGGAAGGGAATTGCTGAGAAGTTATTAAATTTTATCGAGGTCGAATTGGGAAAATTTGAAGTAATAGTAGTATCAACTGGAACCCAAAATGCACCGGCAGTAGCCTTCTATTTGAAAAACGGATTCTTAAAGACAGAAGAAATACAGATAACGGAGTTCCTATCTCTATGGTATGTCAACACTAAACCAAACAATTTTTTTAAGGAGTATAAACTTTTTATGCGCGTTAAATAAAATACTCTCTAATGAAAATAGCTGTATCTGTTCATCACTTGACTCGGAGCCTCTGCGGGCG
>NZ_WOWT01000033.1:0-44624 GCF_009746545.1 Oceanobacillus sp. AG | reverse complement strand
TTAGAATGAGAGTGAGTCATCGTGATTTACCTCCGTATGTTTATGGTTTTGGTCAACTTTAACTATACGTGGTTTCACGATGGCTTTCTATTTATTTAGCTGTTGCATTTCATTTTACAATGAAGCATAAAATCTTTTTTCTGCTTTTAGCTGAAATTCTCTTCCTTTATTTGTTACAATAATAGCACATTAATGCTGGGAGTTGAAATAAATGAAAGCTTGTGGCGTCGTTGTCGAATATAATCCCTTTCACAATGGTCATGCATATCATGTCCAAAAAGCTAAAGAAGTATCACAGGCTGATTCCGTAATTGCAGTTATGAGCGGTAACTTCCTACAACGCGGGGAGCCTGCAATCATCGATAAATTTCACCGGACAAGAGCCGCCCTTTCCTCCGGTGTTGACATCGTATTAGAGTTACCATATGCTAACGCGGTGCAAAATAGTGATTATTTTGCAAGAGGGGCTGTACAATTGCTTCATGAGCTAGGCGCTTCAAGTATTTGTTTCGGGAGTGAAGCTGGTACTGCAGAACCGTTTATATCAGCTAACCTGGTACAGAAAGAACGGAAAAAAGAGTATGAAATCGAGTTAAAAGCACGCTTACATCAAGGTCTGTCTTTTCCAGAAGCGAGCATGAAAGCGTATGAAGCAATTGGACTTGTAAATCAACAATTCGATCTGTCCCAGCCGAATAACATTCTCGGCATGGGTTATGTAAATACAATCCTTGAACAGGATTTGCCGATGGATATCCATACAATCAAACGATTAAACAATGAGTTTCATGATCCTGACATTACGGGAGAAATTGCAAGTGCGACGAGTATTCGAAAAGAAATCATTGAGCATCAGAACGTAACATCACAGGCTCGCGCAGCACTTCCAGCGATCACTGCTGAAATGCTCCAGCAATATAAACAAACAACTTCTCATTGGCATCAATGGGAACATTATTTTCAACTTGTGAATTACCGGGTGCAAACAATGACTCCCCAGGAACTCCGGCAAATCCACGGAGTAACAGAGGGAATCGAATATCGCTTGAAAAATACTGCTAACCAAGTGGAAAATATGGAAGATTGGTTCCGCAAAATCAAAACCAAACGGTATACATGGACGAGAATTCAGCGGATCTTTACTCATCTGTTAACGAATACGACTAAAGATGAACTAGCCCCATTTTTGGCCGATGATTCTAAACTTCCATATGTCCGAGTTCTCGGCATCACCGAGCAAGGACAAAAATATTTAAACCATGTAAAAAAAGCAATCAAAATTCCTGTTCTATCTAGCTATCGTAAAAACATGCATCCCTTAATGCAACTAGAAGAAAAAGCGAGCCTTTCCTATTACAGTATCCTTAAGCCCTCTACCAGAAAAATGCTATTTAACCAAGAATTAAAAGGGCCAATCCGAATCGTTAGATAAAGTGAAACTTCATTCAGTGGAGGTTTCCGTACCTCCCCCTACTGAATGTTAGAACGATTTACGGACTGTATATCCCCCACCTTCACATGTTGGGCTTCCTTCATGTTTAAAGGTGGGGGTATTACAGACCATTAATGCGTGATTAAAAAAGCTTGCAGGCAGGGTAACGTTACGATTAATTACTCTGCCCGCAAGCTTTATTATTTTTCAGGTAGTGCTTCTAAATACTCTAATGCATCATTAAACGTATCAACTGGTACAATTTCCATCGCTGTGCCGATATCTTCTGCTTTTTCTTTAGCAACGACATAATTGGAATCCTCTCTTCCTTCCTCATGTGGGGCGAAGAAAATATCAATTCCCTCCCTGTCAGCAGAGACAACCTTTTTGTCTATTCCACCGATTCGGTATACATTTCCTTCATAATCGATTTCTCCTGTACCGGCAATTTCATAACCTTTTGTAATATCTTCCTCGGTCAATTGATCGTAAATTTCTAAAGCGAACATTAACCCGGCACTTGGACCACCAATTTGACCACTGGAGAACTCGACTTCAGGATTCACCGTCACTTCCCGATCGGTTACCAAACTGATTCCCATTCCTACTCGAGTCTCATCATCTGGAAAGTAATCCAACGTTATTTCTTCCGTTAGTTGCTCATCTTCTCTCAATAATTCAACCGTAATTGTTTCACCAGCAGCCTTTTCCTCAACATAATTGATTAAATCAGTGGATTCAGTGATTTCGATCCCATCAATTCGAGTTATTAAATCTCCCATCTCAAGCTTTCCAAAAGACGGCATATCCTCGACAACGCTTACGACATACACACCTGCATAATCGATCTTAATATCACGACCAGCTGCCTCGTAAGCGACTACGAGAGAGGCTTCCTGGGAGCTTTCCATCACTTGAAGTTGTGCATGCATATAATCATCTGTGCTTATCCCTTCTGGAATTACTTCATGGAGAGGTTTAATCTCGTTATGTGGAAGTATTTTTGCAAGGGTATAATGGAGTGGTGTAGCCTGTAGTCCGCTAACCGTCACTAAGTACATTTCTCCTTCACTTTCGTATGCATCAGCCACTTCCACAATTGGATTTAATGGCTCGGTATTCCCAGGTTTTTGAATATAATATGGTAATTGATATGTAGCAAAAAAGTATAAAGCGATGAAAAAAATTAAATAAAACAGTATTTTTTTCTTTGAGAATTTCATCTTCCAGTCAACACCTTCCTTTCGAATAACTATATTCTGTAAATAGTAGTCATATTCAAAGCCCTAAGCTGCGTATATTGATAGAGAATATATAGCTTGTACTTAATTCGCGCAATTATTCTCGTGTTTATTTTACACCTTCTAAAATTGGTTGTACAGAACATGCTCGTGTATTAGGGGGCTTTAACTTGAATCCATTTGTGAAAACTATTTTATTAGCAGCAATTACGATTTGTTTAACGATATTACTTATATATTTTCCCGACGAAGCATTAGCCGCTAGCTTACGTGGGTTGAACATGTGGGCAGAAGTAGTTTTCCCTTCTCTTCTGCCATTTTTTATTACTGCAGAATTATTACTTGCTTTCGGTGTTGTTAAATTTCTCGGCGTCTTATTTGAGCCGATCATGCGACCGCTATTTAATGTGCCAGGTGCCGGTAGTTTCGGATGGATGATGGGAATGGCAAGTGGGTACCCAACAGGCGCGAAAATAGCGGCAAGACTTAGAGAAGAGAAACAATTAACCCAAATTGAAGCAGAAAGGCTCGTATCCTTCACAAATAATTCGAGCCCATTATTTATTTTTGGAGCTATTTCAGTCGGTTTATTCCATAATGCTGCGCTTGGCGCGTTACTTGCGGCAGCTCACTATGGAAGCAACATGGTTGTCGGGATACTCATGCGGTTTTATAAAATACGCGAAGAGAAGCCGATAATTAATAAGGCAAAGAAAAAAAATAATAGCCCGATTCTTATTCAAGCAGTAAAACAAATGCACCGGACACGCAGTAGAGACCCTAGGCCGCTTGGAGAAATACTTGGAGATGCAGTTTTACAATCAATTAAAACTCTCGTCATGGTCGGTGGATTTATTATTTTATTTTCCGTTATCGTTCAACTGCTTCACCTTGTAAATTTCACTATATTATTCAGTAAACTATTTGAAGGTATATTCTTCTTGCTTGGCATTCCCGGTACACTTGCAGTTCCGTTTTTTTCAGGACTTTTTGAAATTACGCTTGGCGCAACATTGATATCCGAAATCACAACTGACTCCTTACTCCCGAAAGTAATTCTCGTGAGCTTCATACTCGGTTTTAATGGCTTTTCCGTTCAAGCGCAAGTCGCCAGTATCCTTGCTAAAACAGACATACGCTTTTCACCTTATGTATTTGCCCGCGTTTTACACGGAATCATTGCAAGTATCTTGACCATTATATTCTACAAGCCACTTTATTTGGATTACCAAACAATGGATAGCGAAATTACAGTAGCAACTCAACCTACAGATACCTTCTTTTCCTATACACTTCAGCAGCTTACAAATATTGGACCATTTATTACAATTCTTTTCCTATGGGTAGGTTTCCTCTTGTTTATCAAGAATAGTAAAAATGAGAGCTAACATTCTGTTCACTTTACCCGAATGTTAGCCCTCAAGCATTATGTAAAATTAAATTTCTTTTTTAATTCCAATTCAACAATCTCCGGTACAAGCCCGGTAATATTACCATTATACTGGGCAACTTCTTTAATCATGCTCGAGCTCAAAAAGGAAAATTGATTATTAGTCATTATAAAAAACGTTTCAATATCTTTATTTAATTTCCGGTTCATCGAAGTAATCTGCATTTCATACTCAAAATCACTAATTGCCCGTAAACCACGAATGACCGCATTTGCGTTTTTTTCGGTAGCATAGTCCATAAGTAGAAAGTCGGAAGAATCTACTTTTACGTTCGGCAAATGTTTTGTCGATTCTTTAATTAAATTCACACGTTCCTCCACAGTGAACAACGGTGATTTTGCTTGGTTATTAAAAACCGTTACAAGAATTTCATCAAAAATTTTTGCCCCTCGCTCAACAATATCTAAATGTCCATTTGTAAATGGATCAAAACTGCCAGGAACAATAGCTAGCTTAGTCATGATCTAACCCCTTCCTATTTAAAACGGTAGATAGTTACTGCAATTGTACTGCTGTAAACTTCTTGTTTTTGTATCGTCAAATTTGCTGTTTCTTCCGGCAGTTTATCACGTGGATCGTGTTCACAGTATAGTAAACCATTTTTCCTGATAAGCTCATATTCGATAATCTCTTGAATAAGAGAGATTAGATTTACCTTTCCGTACGGCGGGTCAAGCAGGATTAAGTCAAAGACAATTCCGCGCTTTGCTGCTGCCTTCAAGGCGCGCTTTGCATCAGCCCGATATACTTCTGCTTGGTTAGCCATTTTCACCGTTTTTAAGTTTTCTTTGATTGTATGTATTGCTTTTCCTTGCTTATCAACAAAGATCGCTTGGTCCATTCCACGGCTGAGCGCTTCGATTCCGAGGGAGCCACTGCCGGCAAATAAATCCAATACACGTCCCCCGTCAAAAAACGGGCCGATGGATTGGAAGATCGCTTCTTTGATTTTATCTGTTGTTGGTCTAGTTTCATTACCGGGGACAGCTTTTAATGCCTGTCCTTTTCGTTTTCCGGCTATTACTCTCATGGCGGTCACTCCAATTCGACGATTCGACATTATCCTACCACAAAACCAAAAATAATTAAACTTATGTTTACTTACGATTAACAATTAGTGAATTTGTATCTTGCAAGTATAACATAACTTTAGCCGGGGTTCGAAAGTCTTTAACGTATGTACCTAGACATCATTAATTAAATAACCTCTATTCCGAGGGGGTGGATAGATAGGTTATTTTTTTCATATTGTATAATTTTTATTTGTTTGTACATACTAGCATAATGATTCAACTAAACGTTAGTTGGTTGATTCAAACAGAGTATACTTATTCTTCCCCGTAGGTTTTACTCTGGTTTCTCCTCTCCCTTTGTCTTTTTGTTTTCATCATGAAAACAAAAAGAACCTGCAGATGTTTGTTCTGCAGGTTTTTTTCGTGTTGTAGTACTATAAAATAAAAATGCTGTGATAACTTAGTTATTCAGGGTTAGCCACGTCCGGCTCCAGCGCCCAACAACTATCAAACTTCACACTCCTCCAATCGATAAGTCAACATCAACTCACTATCGTTCGTTGTGTTTCCTTTATCTCATTCCAGAGTGCTCCAGTTTGTACGTTGCTAAACGGGCGCTTCCGCCTTTGTTCTTAAATACCCATTTTATAATCAAATTTTTTCGCTTCGTCAGGCTTCGTATTCTCGTAGTCTGTGCGGACAAAAGGTTTGTACGACCGGTCTACTTTGGATACGAAGGAATGCCGGAGAAGCTTTTTCTCAATCGTTTCAATATCCTCTTGATTAACATAGACTACGGCATATTTATGTTTTTTAGAGGCATGGATGAGATTACCATATCGTTTAATATGCTTCAGGTTTTTCATATGTTGGAACCATACAATCAACCCTTGTCGCTTTGGGATCAAGATTTCACCTACTCCATATTTATAAAGTGAAACTTCATTCAGTGGGGAATTCCTTACCTCCCCACTGAATGTTAGTTGAACAGAATCAGGTATTTACGGACTGTATATCCCCCACCTTCACATATTGTGTTTCCCTCATGTTTTGAGGAGGGGGTATTACAGAACGTTAATACGTGATAAAGTGAAACTTCATTCAGTGGGGAATTCCTTACCTCCCCACTGAATGTTAGTTGAACAGAATCAGGTATTTACGAACTGTTTATCCCCCACCTTAACATGTTGGGCTTCCCTCATGTTTAGAGGTGAGAAGATTACAGAACGTTGATACGTGATAAAAGGAAATAATGAAAAGTAAATTTATCATTAAGACGCGCAGCCACAACTGCCGCCACTTCCACAAGAACTACAGCCACTATCGGTTAGAAGTGCTCCATCTTTCGGTACTTTTATTTGATTGCTGACGCTAAAGGCGATCACTTCGCTAATTTCATCTAATAAACTTTGCACATTCCGTTCAGCCACTTTAAAAGCGGCAACACTTTCATGCATATCCATCGCCCGTTTTGTTGAGCGGACTTTCTTCATTATTTCTTGATAATCAGGATGATAACGTCCGAATCGTTGTATATCATCATAATGTTCTTTTATATCGTTAAAAGCTTTTACTAGCTTTTGCGCTTCTTTATCTTGTTCTAATGATGCTTTTTTCTCAAGATAGTCTCGCATTACATCCGAATCGAAAACTACTTTTCCAAGCTCTTCCGCATCATCTAAAATTGTTACATACTCCATTGTCGCAATCATTTTAACACCTCCACCCTGATTTTAACATTTAATTGGATTTATGAAAATAAAACGGCACTAATCTTTTAAAATGTTAGCAACATTGATCAACATGGAAGCCATTTGAACTTGATCACTCACACGATTTAACCTGCCGGAGAAAGTTTGACCATAGAACACTTTAGCTTCCTTCTCAAGTTCTGGAAGTAACTTTGCTCCCTCCCTAAGTAAATATCGATACCAGATTGGTTGTCGTCTGATAAACTCAAGCAATTTCGGCTGCTCACGTAAATAGAGGTAAACTGCCTGTTCCATGTTCTTCCCCCCTAGTCTCTAAACCAATCAAAAGGCTGTCTAGTTCTATTCTCTTGTGCCGGTGGTTTTTTGTATATATCGACAATTTCTTGTACCGTTGCAATTGTATTACTTAGTTGCTGTACCTGTTCTTGAAGCTTATTTACATCTACCGTTTCTGTATATTTTAAAATTTGCTTTACAAAGTCAGGTTTTAAGTCAAGTTTAGAAAATGTCTGTTTCTTCTCTTCACCGCTTTTACTTTTTTCATCTGTTTCTTCTTTATATTGTTCCCAGTGGATGTCATCTTCACCGAGCAGAACCCATTGCTCATAGATTTCTTGCCAGCTTTTCCCATCTTTACGTATTTTACGGACTAATTTTGGGTGGCTGTTTATAAATGATTTGAACCGTTTAAGCTCCACATTAGATTCTTCTGCCATCATCACTCACCTCATTTGCAATTAGATATTCGCATATTATTAAAATATGCAAATAGGCATGAACTGTTCAAAAGCTTATAATCAACTCAACTATTGCAATCTGAGCTAGTTAAGAACGCCTGCACCATGTAATAACTGCCGTATACTTTCAGTCAGCTTAGGTGTGCACCTATCATCAGGAAGTCCGCAGGCGGCCGGGTTACTCCTCGTAAGCTTTATGGTGAGATAATGGTGGAATATTTTCCATTAATATTAATCCACTCCACCGGGCAACTGAACGGCGATTAGAGAGCCAGTCTGGAGGACGAGCAAGTCACTTACGCTGAAAAAAGCATACTGTTTAATGGAGACAAAAAGAAAAAGCCGAGTTACATCGGCTTTGCTAAAAAGTTCTGTGTATAGTAAAAGCGATAAACTCCTACTCCTAGGTGAGTATATTCTTCCTGAAGCAGTGCTTCCCGGTGGCCATCACTATTTAACCAACCTTCAACTGCAGCTGGGGCATCCGGGTATTGTGCTGCAATATTTTCCCCAGCAGATATATAAAGTAACCCTGTAATTTCTAGCCTTTCTTTCAATCCATCCCCATTCAAACTATAATGAGAAAAATAATTATTATCATTCATATCTTTACTATGATTGTATGCCACACCACTTACATCTTCTTCCCATTCCAATGTAGATTTATCAAAACGGTTCCTTAACACGTTACTTATATTGAATATTTGTTGTTCCATCCCCTTTTCCACTTGACTCCATTCATTATCCGTAAGATCTGGTTTAGCTGGAAGCGGACCGCGGTAGACAACTTCATATGGTTGATGGCGTAATAAGACGTCCGCTTCCATAAGACGAACAGATGACAACTCATTTGTAAACGTATCAAAGTAAAATTGCATGAATAAATCGTCGGAAACCTTTACTAAAGGTCGCTGGATCATATCTTCTGCTGTCATACGGAATGTATAAGTAGCGTAACCGTCTGTATAACCGACTTCTTCCTTGAATGGAAACTCTTCTCTAATTGATTCATAAGATGCCCCAAGTTGAATCGGCTCTAATGATAAACCATTCCCAATAGCATAAATGGTTTGCACATGGTCATCTTCTATTCCGAATTGGATATAGTAATCACTTTCGTTCGTGTAAACCCACCATATGTACCCGTAAGCGCTCAAATCCTTTCGTACAGGCTCGCCCATCTCCTGTTCGAGCTCTTCTATGGGTTTTCCAATCCAATGGTATAAATCCCCTTGTAACACTTGTTTACTCGCTGTAAGGACAGGTGTTGACTTTGCTTGCAGCATAAGGGCTTTTTCAACTGCTTGTGACTCCACTTTTTCTTGACTATTCAGTTCGTCTTGTTCTATCCAATAAAAAGCAAGAATAACAACGATAGTAAGTAGTACTAAACTTCGTAATATACGCATCGATACAGCCCCTCTATTATGATATATTACAGTCTATGAAGATATAGTATGATACATTCAATGTTTTCCCTATTAATTCTAATTATAATCCTTTTTAACCGAACAGGTTTTCATTGCAAATTATTTCTATTCATACTATGATTAAATAAAGTGGACAATTATTAGGGGTGAAAAAAATGAGAATTGAAAACACTGGAATTGACGATTTAGTAATGGACTTGAAACCGCTTGATAAAATTACGGGGCAGCATGCCTTTATCCGTGCTGGACAGTGGGACTATGAACGAGTAACATATGATTACAAAATTGGTTCCAATGAAAAAAATATTACATATTATATCCGTGTTCAAGGTTATGCGACAAGTGGAGATGTAGATCGCAGAGATGCGGTGATCAAGCTATTAACTCCATTACTCGGTAAGCATTACTATCCACATGGAATCGAGTATGGTGAAGAAGAGAACTTCCCAGAATCACTCGTGGAACGTGCGCAAACATTGCTAACAAACTTAGCCAATGAATTAAAACCACTCGCTCAAGAAAAAGGTAATTAAAAAATCAGGTCAGCTATCAAAATAGTTGACCTGATTTTTTTAAAATCGCACTACTGTGTGATTTAATATAATTTAATTTACTTCTACACTAACTGGATCGACGTCTCTTGATTTCTCCCGGAACCAACCAAAGAATACTCGTATCATTAATGATAAATAAACGACTTCCTGAAGTGTTTTCATAATAACACCACCGAATTGCTGGTCGTTTATCGTACTTAATGGTGAAAACATTTCAGGCCCGGAAAGAGCTAATTCAATTCCGTCAAGTACATCACCAGGTACACAGATTGCTAATGATTGTAACCATGCACCCCCTGCCAAATAAGCTTCATAAGCAGGTGTTTTTGTAAAGATAATCAATACACAAGCCGGAGTTATCAATACACCATTAGCAAAGATATAGCCGACTTTCAATAAAGGAGTCATCGTATTTATTTCCTTAAATGGTAATAACAGTGGAATAAACACGATAAAGGCAGCAATCAATAAAATACTATGAATAACGAAATGCCATACTGGAGCCGACTTTGAAAAATCAAAGACAACTGGTATATGGTAGATAGAAAACAATCCATTAAATAAAAGCAAAGAAATAATCGGCTTTGTGAGTAGTCGAATAATTGGACCTAAGATATTGTTTCTTAGAACCCTTTCCCAAACCCATAATGGAAGTCCTTTAATGACAAGGATTGGAAAGATAAGCAGAAATACTACCATCTGTATCATATGCGCACTAAACATTATATGGGATAATAAATCAATTGGCGAACCTTTAGCTACATATAAAAGAAATAACGCTGTATACATCAAAACATGTTGCTTAACCGTAGGCTTTTCTGTTCCACCAAATTTATGGCGGTAAGGGCCAGTTGCTAAATAATAAATAACTCCTAGCAGTACACAGAATGTAAAGAAATATGGACTCCACAAAGCTCTAAAGCCGAAGATTTGTAATTCTAACCACATATATAGTCACTCCATAAAAAGGTTTATTCACTTATTATATACCATATTTTCGTGAGAATTTAATAAAAATGTGACGAAATTCGCAAAAAAAGATCGGGAATACTCTCCCGATCTTTTTAAATTTTACCACCAAGTAATAACTCCTAATCCAAGGATAGTTAGAAATGCAATTAACATTCCTCCGTAGATTGATGCAGAAGCTGGTCCATGGCCCTTATCTTTCAAATGCATAAAATATAAGAATTGGAACATCGCCTGCACAATTGCTAGGACAACTAGCAAGATACTTAAATACGAACCAGTCATTAACTGCGTTCCAACAAGAGCGAATGCAATGACGGTAAATACAATCATTGAAACAAAGCTAATTACTTGGATTTTCATCTCATCTTTACTTTCTTGTTTACGGTAAGAATCGAGTTTGTTAGGCGTAGTATTTTCTGTCATTTTAACCCACCATCCCCATTAGATATACGACTGTAAAGATGAACACCCATACAACGTCAATAAAATGCCAGTACAATGCAAATGTATTGTACTTCGGAGCGTTATATGTGTCCAGTCCGCGTTTTGCATTACGTGCCATCAATACGATTAACCAGCTCAAACCGAAAATAACGTGTCCTCCGTGGAAGCCGACTAACGCATAGAAAGCTGAACCAAACGCAGAAGAGCGGAAAGTAAAGCCGTAATCTGTAATATAATGAGCGAACTCATAAATTTCACAACCTAAGAATGCGAGTCCTAGTAACCCAGTGATACCCATCCATAATTGCATTTTCTTAAAGTTGTTATTCTTCATATGGTAAATTGCATAAACACTCGTTAAAGAACTTGTAAGTAAAAGAAGTGTCATTAAGAATACAAGTTCAAGACCATATAATTCTTGTGTCGTCGGTCCGCCAGCAGTAGAGTTTTTAAGCGCGATATATGTCCCGAACAAACTGGCAAAAAGAACCGTTTCACTTCCAAGAAAAATCCATATACCAAGGTGTTTATGTTTACCCTCTGCTGTAACCCTCGCAGGCTCTGCAGGAATATTATTTGGATCTATTTTATGTGCATTCCTGCCAATTGCTTCCTGGTGACTCATCTTAATCATCCTCCTTTTCAAGTTCTTCTTTGGGGATGTTATAGCCGTAGTCATCTTTCAATGACCGAACAATCATACAACCGATAGCAAATGCCATACCGATGTAAATTAATATCCTGCCATGTGGACCATCTAACTGGTAAATAAAACCAAACGATGCAACTGTAAGTCCAAGACTGATTAGAAATGGAAGTATTGAACCATGTGGCATATGAATGTCATGTAATGGTTCAGCAGGTTTTATCTTACCATCACCTTCCATTTTTTCAATCCAAAATGGATCTAATCCACGAGTTAATGGTGTGTATTTAAAGTTATAGTAAGGCGTTGGATTCGGTACTGACCACTCTAATGATCTTCCATCCCATGGGTCTCTTGGTGCTGGACCTTTGAAGTATGAGGTCACAACATTAATTAATAACACAATTACTGCTAGACCCATCAAGTAAGAACCTAACGTACTGATTAAGTTTCCTAAATCCAGTTCCTGATTCTCTAGGAATACCCAGTAGCGACGTGGCATACCCATTAGTCCTAAGAAATGCTGAATGAAGAATGTTAAATGGAAACCAGAAAAGAACAGCCAAAATTCAAGTTTTCCTAACTTCTCACTTAACATCCGGTTGAACATCAACGGCCACCAATAGTGTACTGCCGCTAGTATACCAAATACTGATCCACCAATTATAACGTAGTGGAAGTGCGCAACTACGAAATACGTGTCATGGAACTGATAGTCCGCAACTGTTGAACCAAGCATAACACCTGTCATCCCACCAATTGTGAAAGATGGAATAAATCCAAGTGCATAAAGCATCGGAGTAGTTATTTTAATACTACCGCCCCACATTGTGAGGAGCCAGTTGAATATCTTGATTCCCGTTGGCACGGCAATCGCCATCGTACCAATCGCGAAAAGAGCGTTAGCTACTGGTCCTAGGCCTACAGTAAACATATGGTGCGCCCAAACCATGAATCCTAAAAATGCGATTAGGAATGTAGCGAAAACCATCGCGGTATAACCAAATAGTCGTTTCTTCGAGAATGTCGGGATGACTTCACTAAATATCCCGAATGCGGGAAGAACCAAAATATAAACTTCAGGATGACCCATTATCCAGAATAAGTGTTGCCAGATAACCGAGTTACCACCTAAAGCAATATCAAAGAAAGCAGAATCAAACATACGGTCAAACTGCATTAAGAATAGTGCAATTGTAAATGCTGGGAAAGCGAATAAAATAAGAATACTTGTTACTAATGTTGTCCATGTAAATAACGGCATTCTCATATATGTCATCCCTGGTCCACGCATTAATACAATCGTTGCTATAAAGTTAATCCCTGTCATAATTGTTCCTGCACCTGCTAGCTGCAGTCCCAATACATAGAAGTTTATACCATGACCAGGTGATTGTACGGAAAGTGGTGCGTAGTTTGTCCACCCTGCATCTGGTGCTCCTCCAAAAAACCAACTAGAGTTCATTAAGAGTCCACCAAAGATAAATAGCCAAACACCTAAACCGTTCAAGAAAGGAAATGCCAAATCACGAGCTCCAATTTGAAGTGGCATAACATAGTTCATTAAGCCGAAGAACAACGGCATCGCTGCAAGGAATAACATGTTCGTTCCATGCATCGTAATCAATTCATTATATAAGCCAGCAGAAACAAAGTCGTTTTCTGGTGTCATTAACTGAGTTCGAATAATTAATGCTTGTAATCCGGCCATTAGGAAGAATATCCCACCGAAAAGCAAATATAATACTCCGACCTTTTTATGGTCAACGGTGGTCATGTAATCCCAAATCACGGTTCCCAAGCTTCTTTTTTGAGTAGTAGTACTCAAAGCTTTAACCTCCCTCTTGTGTCTTCCATCCCTTAATTAATATTATTAGTCGATAAGGCCCCCAGCACTCTCAGGGGTTATTTCAGATGGCTGAAGCTGCATTAAATACTCTGCTATCTTATCAGCTTCTTCTTCTGTCACATCATACGTACCCGTCATTAGGTTACCAGGCTTAATTGACTCTGGATCTGTAATCCACTTAACAAGATTCTCTTTTGTTGGTTCAAGATATCCTACAAAGTGTGTACGGTCACCAAAGTTAGTCAAGTTTGGTCCAACACCAGATGGTGCAGATCCAAGCGCGTGACATCCCATACAGTTATTTTGGAATAGGTCTTGACCTTCCTGTGCAACTGCATCGTCCGGTACCTCTTCAGGATCAAAGTTTTGCATGTCTGTGATCCACTGTTCATACTCTTCTGGACTTACTGCAATTACTTTGAAGTCCATCAGCGAGTGGGATGGTCCACAAAGTTCGGCACATTTACCCCAGTAAACTCCTTCTTCATAAGCTTCAATGAACATTGTATTCACGTTTTCCGGGTTAACGTCCATTTTTCCAGATATTGATGGTACCCAGAATGAGTGAATTACGTCTGATGAAACCATATTCAAGTATACTTTTTCTCCAGTTGGGATATACAAGTCCTGACTTGTCGAGACTTCTTCATCTTGATACTCAAAATGCCACCAATACTGGTTACCTGTTACATCAATATTAATTGATGAACTTGCCTCTGACGTATCTGCTAGATCAAAGGTGAAGTAAATTGTAGGGACCAAGATAATAATAACAAGAATGATTGGAATTACAGTCCACACAATCTCTAACTTCGTATTCCCTTCCACCTGTACTGGAATTTCATTCTCTTGACCCTTCTTTTCACGGTAACGGATCAATACAATCGTATAGATCACCATTACAACTACAAAAACACCAATCATGATGAATGTAATATAAAGAATTAGATCTAATGTTATATCTGCCCCATAGCCCTTAGGATTAAGGGAAGTTAAATTCTCTTTTCCACACCCTGCTAATAGGATTGCTAAGAAAGTAAAAAGCATGAGTGCTTTAAATTTTCCCATCCATCTTTTCATGTGTTCATACCTCTCTTTCTTCTTGTTGTTGTTTCCTTATATATTAATTTTATATTTAAGGACAATAGTTAATTAAATATTGGGAGCGTTACAATAACCATAAGCGGGAACAGGATGACGAGATAATTCAAAGAATAAACAAATATTCTATTTGCCCATTTCAAATCGTCTTTAACAAATAATCCTGAAACAGCTAGAATTAACCATCCAATATTTAGTGCGGTAGCGATAACGACAAATGTCGTACCGAGTGATGTAAGCAATAATGGCAACGGTAATAGACACGCAATGTATACAATAATTTGCCGCTTCGTTATGTTAAATCCATAGACGACCGGAAGCATTGGAACACCAGCCTCTTTATATTCGTCCATCTTCTTCATAGCAAGAGCAAGGAAATGCGGTGTCTGCCATATAAACATGATTAAAAATAGTCCAATCGGAACAATATGTAGCTCTGGAGTAATTGCAAACCAACCAATCAGTGGCGGCATTGCTCCTGAAATACAACCCACTATCGTATTTAATGTATACTTCCGTTTCGTCCACATCGTATATAACACAATGTAAACAAACCAACCGATAAAGGCAAATAATGCGGCATAAGCATTTGTAAACAGAAAAAGAATCCCTAACCCAATAATCGTCGTGACGATACCAGATATCAGGACTGCTCTAAGCGAAAATAGCCCTGTTACAGTTGGCCGTGTCTTTGTCCGGGTCATTTTCGGATCTATATCAACATCATACCAGTTATTTAGGATAGCCCCACCGGCGATTACTAAACCACTACCGATTAAGGTCATAATCAGCGTACCGATATGTTCACTGAACGTCAGACCATGTATGTATATAGCCAACCAAAAACCAGCAATTACAGTTATTAAATTTGAATTGACAATTCCGATTTTGATAAGAGCTTTAACAGCTTGCACCATACTTCTCATATTTTTGGCAGGAATTGCGGTGTCACTTACTACGTCTGTATACGGCGTTTCCACCTTGTTCATTCTCATTTCCCCCCTTTTTTCGAAAAAGCCAAGATTTTCATTACCATAGCTAGTTTTACACATGACAAATATAGCCGATAATTACTTTTATTGTATCATGGAATCAAATAAAATTCTATCCAACCAATAATTACTATTTAAATAAAATAATTATTGATTGAATGATTTTGGATAATTAAATCAAATCATTATTTTAGAATTTCTCTCTTCCGGAAGTATAACCCACTCGGCCCTCATACTATTTCTAGCAAACTACGCCCCACATTGCAAGTATTTTTTACTATTTGAATGGTAAATACTGCTTTTATGTTGAATACTGTTACAAATTAATGACGAATTTCAACTAAGGGTATATTTCTTTGATATTGTTCCCGTAAAATATTATTATAAACGTTATAAAGTGTATACATATACTAAGAAGAAGTGAGGCTTAAAAATAACATGAAACTTTTAAAATGGTTATCCGTTGTTGCGACAATCGGGATGATCTTTGTACTTTTAGGTGGTGCACTTGTTACAAAGACAGGTTCAGCAGATGGCTGTGGAGATAGCTGGCCGCTTTGTGAAGGACAATTAATACCATCTGAATTCAACTTCGAGATGATTATCGAACTCAGTCACCGCTTAGTATCCGGTTCAATGGGAATTATCGTTGTATTATTAGCAATTCTAGCATGGAGAAAAATCGGTCATATCCGTGAAGTTAAATTCCTTTCTATCAGTTCAGTTGTCTTTCTCATTTTACAGGCACTGATCGGTGCAGCTGCTGTTGTATGGGGACAATCAGACTTTGTGCTTGCATTACATTTCGGAATTTCACTAATTTCGTTTGCTACTGTATTCCTGCTTACGCTACTTATTTTTGAGACCGACAAGAAGTGGGATACGGAATCGCTCACCATTAAGAAAAAGCATCGAATCGAGTTTATTGCGCTTACGATTTATACACTCGCTGTCGTCTATACAGGGGCGCTTGTCCGACATACTGAGTCCAGTCTCGTTTGTCCAGATTTCCCCTTCTGCTACAATAATAATCCCGGCGGTATTGCGAGTTATAACTTCCAGCAATGGGTACAAATGGGGCATCGTTTGAGCGCAATCATTTTGTTCCTTTGGACGATTGTGTTGTTCGTTAAAATTATTAAAGAATATAAACACTCTAAAGTCATGGTAGGAGGTTGGGCGATTGCACTTTCGCTTATTGTATTACAAGCTCTGTCTGGTGCATTAAGTGTCTTTACGATGCTCAGTCTATTCGCAACACTTGCACACGCTCTATTCATCTCTTGTTATTTCGGGATGCTGAGTTACTATCTTCTGTTATCAAACCGGAGCGCAACAAGAGAAATGCATGAACAGCCTAACCACACAAATACAGTTATTTCTTAGAACAAAAAACATCGCTCTTGATTGGGAGCGATGTTTTTTGTTTTATTCAAATTCGATTAAAATATCGTCAACTTCAATGACGGAGCCGTCTTTTACATAGACATCTTTAATGGTTCCACCAAACGGCGCTTGAATACTTGTTTCCATCTTCATTGCTTCTGTTGTAAGCAGATGGTCGCCTTTCTTCACCTGATCGCCCTTCTTACAGTTCACACTTAAAACTGTACCAGGCATCGTTGCACCAATATGCTTCTCATTCCCTTTCTCCACTTTTGGTCTAAAGGCAACGGATGAACGAATACTTTTATCTTTAATTTGAATTTCACGAGTCTGACCATTTAGTTCAAAATAGATCACACGGGTACCATCGGGTTTCGGCTCAGAAATGGAAACAAGATTAATAATCAATGTTTTCCCTTCTTCAATTGTCACATCAATCACTTCACCAAGCTTCATACCATAGAAAAATGTCGGTGTATCGAGAACAGACATATCACCATAAGTATCCGTGAAATCTTTATAGTCAAGAAATACTTTCGGATAAAGTGCATATGCAATCACGTCTTGATCAGTAACTGATTGCTCTAGCTTTTCCTCCAATTCTTCTTTTAAAGCTTCAAAGTCAACGGGCTCAAGCAATTCTCCAGGACGGACAGAAATCGGTTCCTTATCCTTTAAAATGACTTTCTGTAGTTTTTCCGGGAAACCTTGATAAGGCTGGCCGATATATCCGGCCGCAAACTCAATGACAGATTCCGGAAAGTCAATCTGGTGCCCTTTATCATACACATCTTGTTCCGAGAGATCATTCTGTACCATGAATAGTGCCATATCACCAACTATTTTAGAAGATGGTGTTACTTTAACGATATCACCAAACATATCGTTAACGAGACGGAATGTTTTCTTTACTTCATTCCAGCGGCCCCCAAGGCCAACCGCTTTAGCCTGCTGCTGTAAATTACTATATTGCCCGCCAGGCATCTCATGGTTATAGATTTCAGTGTGAGGTGACTTCATCCCGCTTTCAAAATCACTATAATATTCCCGAATCCCTTCCCAATAATGCGAGAGTTCTTCCACTGCATCGATATTCATTTCAGGCTGACGAACATGTCCTTCCAGTGCATGATAAAGCGTCTGTCCACTTGGTTGCGAAGTCATCCCTGCGAGCGGACCATTCGCAACATCAACAATATCTACGCCGGCATCTACTGCTCGTGCATACATATAAATTCCATTTCCACTTGTATCGTGTGTATGTAAGTGGATTGGTAAATCTGTCTTTTCTTTCAATGTTGAAATTAACTGATATGCTGCTTCAGGCTTCAATAGTCCGGCCATATCTTTAATTGCTAGAATATGAGCACCGGCATCTTCCAACTGTTTCGCCAAGCTCACATAGTAATCCAAGTCGTACTTTGATCGACCTTTATCTAGCATATTACCGGTGTAGCACATTGCAGCCTCTGCAATCTTATTATTGTTCCGAACCGATTCGATAGCGAGCTTCATCCCATCAAACCAGTTTAAACTGTCAAAAATACGGAATACATCTATACCTTTTTCTGCACTTTTCTCAACAAATGCATGGATTAAATTATCCGGGTAGTTCTTATAACCAACTGCATTACTTGCACGCAGCAACATCTGGAATAGAACATTCGGCATTTGTTCCCGTAATTGCTCAAGGCGTACCCAAGGATCTTCTTTTAAGAAGCGATAGGCAACGTCAAAAGTTGCTCCTCCCCACATTTCAACAGAAAATAAGTTCGGTTGAATTTTCGCTGTTGGTTCAGCGATTTGTACAAGATCCTTCGTGCGAATCCGAGTTGCTAGTAATGACTGGTGGGCATCACGGAAAGTCGTGTCTGTTAAGAGAACTTCTTTCTGATCTTTCACCCAGTCCGCTAACGCTTCAGGGCCTTTTTCATCTAATATTTGCTTTGTGCCGTCAGGGAATGGGGAGTGATGATCGACTTGAGGGATCAGCAGCTTAGAAAATTCCGGCTTTTCTACTTTTGCTGCTCCGTCTACTCCATTGATTGTGATATCCCCAATATAAGTAAGCATTCTTGTTGCACGGTCTCTTGATTTTCTGAATTCAAATAATTCCGGTGTTTTATCAACAAAGGTTGTATCATAGTCCCCCGTGATAAATTGTTTGTGGTGCATTACTTTTTCCAAAAACTGTACATTCGTTTTTATTCCGCGAATTCGGAATTCTTTAAGGTTACGTACCATCTTCCTAATGGCTTGTTCATATGATTTCGCCCATGTCGACACCTTAACTAGTAGAGAATCATAATGCGGGCTAATGATTGCCCCTGAGAAACCATTTCCTGCATCAAGTCTTACGCCAAACCCGCCCCCTGTCCGGTAAGCAAGAATCTTTCCGGTATCAGGCATAAAGTTATTTAACGGATCTTCTGTTGTGACTCTTGACTGGATCGCATACCCATCCGTAATAATATCTTCTTGTTTTGGAACTTGAATTTCTTCTCCATGTAAGCCGTAACCATCCGCGATTAAGATTTGCGTCTGCACAATATCAATTCCAGTAATCATCTCTGTAATCGTATGTTCCACTTGGACACGCGGATTTACTTCAATGAAATAGAACTCGCCTTCTGAAACGAGGAACTCGACTGTCCCGGCATTGAGGTAATCTACATTACGCATTAGGTTCACTGCCGCCTCGCAAATTTCCTCGCGCAGTTCATCTGATAACGTAAGACTAGGAGCAACTTCTATCAGTTTTTGGTGTCTACGCTGAATCGAACAATCTCGTTCATAAAGATGGACGATATCACCATGGCTATCTCCAAGAATCTGGACTTCAATATGTTTTGGATTCGTTAACAATTTTTCTACATAAATCTCATCATCACCAAATGCTGTCTTCGCTTCAGACTTCGTGCGATCATACGCCTCGGAAACTTCTTCAGGGCTATTAACGACCCGCATTCCCCGACCGCCACCACCAAGAGTTGCTTTAATGATGATTGGGTAACCATATTTTTCACCAAAGGTAAGAACTTCTTCTATACTATGTACAGCTCCGCTTCCCGGTATGACAGGAATATCTGCGTTCACTGCCTGTTCGCGAGCTTTCACCTTATCCCCAAACATGTCCAAATGCTTGCTTTTCGGACCAATGAAGATAATACCTTCCTCTTCACAACGTTTAGCGAATTCGATGTTTTCGGATAAAAAACCGTAACCCGGATGAATCGCATCGATATTTTTTTCTTTAGCAAGTTCGATAATGCCTTCAATATCAAGGTACGCATCGATCGGCTTCTTATCTTCCCCGATTAAGTATGCTTCATCTGCTTTAAAACGGTGAAGCGAACCTAGGTCTTCTTTTGAATAAACAGCAACCGTTCGTATTCCGAGTTCATTACACGCCCGGAATACCCTGATTGCTATTTCCCCTCGGTTTGCTACTAAGACTTTCTTAATATGCTTTAAATTTACCATGTTTCCCACCTCTGTTTAGTTGTTTTATTTTTCTATCTGCATTATCTTGTTGACTCTCTGTCTCATGTTCCTTCCTTCTCACATTCATTGCAATGTTGTTTAGAACACCCATGGAGATAAGCAATACTAACAATGAAGTACCACCATAACTAATAAATGGCAAGGTAACTCCAGTAATCGGCATTAGCCCACTAATAGCACCTAGGTTAATGAAAGCTTGGATTCCGACCATCGAAGAAATACCAATGGCAAGCAGTGCACCAAAGCTGTCTGTACATTTTCTTGAAATAAAGAAGCCCCTAAGTACAATGACAGCAAGTAAGCCTATTACGATAACTACACCAATAAATCCAAGTTCTTCGGCGATGATAGCCATGATAAAATCAGTATACGCCTGTGTTAAATAACCCAATTTCTGTACACTTTGTCCAAGTCCCTCTCCAGTAAGCCCACCAACTCCAATCGCTACATAAGATTGGATTAATTGGTATCCATCTGAATCTGGTGTTTCAAATGGCTGGTATGCTCCGGTAAAGCGGGAAATCCTCTCATCTGTCACCATAGACGGTGCAACAAGGAGTAAAAGTCCCATTCCAAAAGCTATTAAAATACTTAAATGCTTCCAGCGGATACCTGAACTAACGATTATAGAACAGGCGATCAAGAAAATAATAGAAGATGTACCGATATCCGGTTGGATAATAATTAAACCGATGAATACACCGGTTAAAATTAACGGAGGGAGTACACCGGTCGTAAATTTATCAATATAAGCTTGCTTCTTGGAATATACGGAAGCAAGGTACATAATCAGCGCAATCTTGGCAAACTCGGCAGGTTGTAAGCTCATTGGTCCAATCTTAAGCCACGATTGGGCGTTATTTACATTTGTTCCAAATAAAATAACACTAACTAGCATGATGAGAACACCTATAACAATAAACTTCATCAATTTCTGATAATACTGATAAGGAAATATACAAGTAACCAGAAATCCAATGAAGCCGAAACCGAACCAGACTGCTTGCCGTTTTAAATAATATGTACTCTCCAGCCCATCCACTACCGCGGTCACCATACTGGCGCTATAGATCATCACAAGGCCGAATGCTGTTAATATCAATGGCGTAATGATTAATGTGTAATCATAGTATTTTAATTTTTTTAACATCCTTCTTCTCCTCAGATTGATAGATTTTAGCGGAAGGATATCGAGAAACTTTTTATAAAGTATAACACAATTAAATAAATAGTACATACTATTTATAAAAAGTTTTTCTTTTACCCACAGTTTTATTTTAACTTACCTAAAACAAAAAAACCTTGCCGAGTTCTTTCAGGCAAAGTTTTGCTGCAAAATCAACATACACAAATCGTTCACAACGTATTTTGTGAGGCTTCATGCAAAATATTAAGCTTCTTCTCCAAATTTTCCAGAAGTGCTTTACCTTCATTCTCGCTGATTAAGTTCAAACGAACAGCAAAATCAATCTCTTTAGAGAGACCGAACATTTGTGTATCCAACACCTCTTCGTAGACCGGGCACTGTGGCATCGTTAAATTTTCTATTTGAACTTCTATTAATCGTAAAATTTTGTCAGCGTCAGCCTTCAGAAGGGCGTAGGCTTTTTCACGATGATTAACTGTCACCTCAGGAACCATTATAATCCCCTCCAGTAATAAAGACTCTTTCTTATATATTAGCGGTTGCTAAAAAAAAATGCAAACAAAATTGAAGGATATCCCGGAAAAGAATTGCTCTTCTCTTGTAAATTTCTCGATTAGGTGAAAATATTGAATCAATTTGATAGAATTATAACGTATCGATTGCCGGGTATGAATAAAAAGATTCATAGGGTAATTAATAAAAGATGGGGGCACAAGAAATGATTATTCCAATAAAGGGGAATGTAAAGTTTCCAATAACACTTGATCCAAGTGTCTGGATTTTTGATGACAGAAGAATAAAATTTGATGAAGCATTTTCTGATAGGCTTGATACGCGCGAAGAACAGGAGCATACATTCAGTTCAGAGGAACGATTTAACCGGGAAGTAGTTCAAGCAACAAATGATAATAAACCCATTCCCCGCAAAGATGCGGACGAAATTTTAAAGTCGACTTACGTTATACCTTTTAAACCTTTTTTTGAAAATGCAGGAGCGAACGAGGAAGCAACCGGCGCTACAATCGTACAAGCAGACGGTAATGAGATAACGCTCGACTTGGAAGAACTTGCAAATAGTTACTTTTTGTTTTCTTTTGAGGGCAAACCACTAAAAGAAGACGGTCCTGTACATATTTATTTCGGTGATGGCACGAATAAAGACGATCCAATTAAAGGAGTTACCGAAATCATCATCAACTAACCCAAGTCCCGCAGTCTAAAACAGCGAATTACTTTCATTCAGCGTAAGTGCAACTTACTTCTGGAGGTCCGCAGTCCAGACACCTCTCGCTTTCCGCAGGCGGCTGGTGAGCCTCCTCGGGCTGCCGCCCTGCGGGGTCTCACCTATGCCTTTCGACGAACAGGAAGTTCTAATGCCGGCGTTGGTCACAGGACGTGACCGTTCTTAGCCGGCCTCCTGCAGGAGTCTCGAGGTGTCTGGACTGCTCCGAGGAAAAGCGTGATTTGGATTACTGTTTAATATTCCAGAAGTACAATCCTTATCATAACGGAATAATTTCTTTTTAAAATAATCCTTTAGACCAGTTCAGTTGCCCGGCGGACGGTGACTCCTACGGGAATAGCACGAGTCCGAAGACCCCGCAGGAAGCGGTTTTCTTCCGAGGAGGCTGAGGCCGTGCCCGTGGAAAGCATCCGTCCGCCGGGCAACTGAACGGCGATGAGAACGCCAAAATTAATGAATGTGCAAAAACTTACGCTGAATGAAAGCGAACGGTGTCAGCGGTTCATTTAAATAGCAATCTTTTTGGTAATTATTTTCATATGACAGGAAGTCCTACGAATATTTTAATTTATTCTGCTAAAAATAAACAAAGCTTTATGAGGAGGTATGAATAATGAATATTCGTAAATGGGGCTTTCTTATTTTATGTCTTGCTGCCCTTTACGGTTGTCAAGGTAAAGACAATGCAGCACAAGAGGAAACGCAGCCAAATAACCGGTTCATGCAAGTGGAGAATAGGAATGATACGGATGATGTGCAGCTGACGAATACGGAAATAGCCGAGCATCTGTCAAACGTTGCAAACAATGTACCAGGAGTTAACGAAGCATCTGCCTTAGTTGCCGGTCCTTACACAGTCGTTGCTATTGATGTCGAGGAAGACATGGATCGTTCACGAGTCGGGACGATCAAATACTCCGTTTCTGAAGCCTTGTATCACGACCCTTGGGGGAAAACGGCAGTAGTAGTCGCGGATGCCGACTTGATGGCTAGAGTGCGCGGGATGGGCGAGCAAATCCAAGCCGGCTATCCTATCCAAGGTATTGTCGATGAACTTTCTGCAATTGTCGGGAGGGCAATGCCTGAATTCCCTGTAATGGATGACCTGCCACAAGAGCAAGGTGATAATAAAGAAATGCTTGATGAAGAAGATAAAAATGAATTGGAAGAAATAGAAAACGAACAGTCACATAATAGAAAAGAATAACGAAAAGTGGAGGCGTTCTTGTTTTCAAGGACGCCTCCGTATACTTGTTTATTGAAGTGGTGTATTTTCTTGTTTTTCGTTTTTTTCGTTGTAGTACTGAACTCCAAATTGCGACCCTTCCGATACCATTTTAGCATTTTCCAAATCAGCGTTATCCCTCATATCCATCTGGTCTGGATGACCAGCTTTTTCAAACGTCGATTCACTTGGATTCATCTGGTTATTAAGAAGATTATTTACCGATTCTTTTATCTTTGATTTTTGTGAGTCATTCAGCAGAAAGTAGCTTGCTGCGCCTGCTCCGATAACACCTGCACCCACAGCTGTAATAATATTACGCTTCTTCATCAACTTTACCTTCCTTTCCAAACGTGAAGTTATCTTTATATTCCCCCATAAAAAAGAATAAAACCTTTATTCGATAAAAAAGATTTTGGTAAAAAAGATTTTCCTAGCATTTACCTATTATGGTATACTTGTTTCATCATCAGGATATATGAGGTGAAAGGATGCAAGTTAAATGTACAATATGCGATGAAATTAATGAACTTCCTGACGACTCATTTAAAGCGAAACGTTTAAGAAACCGCCGGACGTATATGTACCTATGTGACGAATGTTATGAGCGGATTGAAATAAAAACAAAAGCAAGGCATGCAACAGGTAAATTCCGGCTTTATGAAGAGAATAAGGAAGAAGATGAATATATTTAAAAAAACGCCCTTATGAGGCGTTTTTTGCTTTTCTTTGCATATGAAGTCTTGTACGATAAATTATAAGTACAATACAGATGACAACAAGGCTTTCTGTCATCGGCAGCTTCATGATGCTGAATATAGTCGTAATATAATTACCGAGAACGAGCATGAAGTAGACGAATATATTTTTTCCCACCGATAACTTTCTTGCAAAACCAAGCTTATAGGCGATTGCTGAAAGTATAAGGTTAATGAAATACATCGTCCAAAAAATATTGTCCGTGCCATAATTGTCTAAGATATAATCTAATACGAAACTAAACGATCCTGTCATACCAATTAATCCCCCAATAACATTCGCTCATTCCATCATACTAAATCTTTTAAATTCATGCTAGGTAAAAGGGAGAATAATTTATTACAATCTAAGGACAGGGTTACCATTTAACCGAAAATAAAACGAAAGTATAACCCCAAACTATGATGAAAAATCCGTACATTGAGATTATACCTAGGTTTATTACAACAAATTATATCTTATTCGTGGTCCGATTTATTAGCAATTTCTTCTCTTAGCAGATCTTTAAATGCAGCCCCCGAGAGAGTTGTTGTTGCTTTTTCTCCGTAGCGGCGGTAGGTAACAGTGTTTTTTTCAACTTCCTTGTCTCCAAGTACGAGAGAGAATGGGACTTTTTCGGTTTGGGCTTGACGGATTTTGTAGCCAATTTTCTCATCACGCTCATCCAACTCGACCCGGATCCCTTCTCTCGTTAATGATTCAGCAACTTGTTTTGCGTAATCAAAATGTACTTGTGGAGATACCGGGATTACTTTCACTTGTACAGGAGCTAGCCATGTTGGGAATGCACCTTTGTATTCTTCAATTAAGAATGCAACAAAGCGTTCCATTGTAGAAACGACACCGCGGTGAATAACAACCGGTCGGTGTTCTTTTCCGTCTTCTCCGATATAAGTTAAATCAAAGCGCTCTGGCAGCAATACGTCAAGCTGTACGGTCGAAAGTGTCTCTTCTTTACCGAGTGCCGTTTTTACTTGAATATCAAGCTTCGGTCCATAGAAAGCCGCTTCCCCTTCTGCTTCCACATAATCAAGCTCCAGCTCTTCCATCGTTTCTTTTAATTGACGTTGTGTCATTTCCCACATTGTGTCATCATCAATATATTTTTCCTTATCTTCCGGATCACGGTAAGACAATCTGAAGCTATAATCTTCAATACCAAAATCTTTATAAACATGTTGGATTAATTCAACAACCCGTTTGAACTCTTCTTTCAGTTGATCAGGACGAGCAAATATATGAGCATCATTTAGCGTCATACCCCGAACACGTTGTAAACCCGCTAACGCCCCGCTCATCTCATAACGGTGCATTAAGCCAAGTTCAGCAATCCGCACTGGCAATTGACGGTAACTCCATAATTGATTTTTAAAAACCATCATATGATGCGGACAGTTCATCGGCCGGAGCACTAATGTTTCGTTATCCATATCCATGGATGGAAACATGTCTTCTTGATAGTGATCCCAATGGCCACTTGTTTCATAAAGTTCCTTACTGCCAAGAACCGGTGTATATACGTGGTCATAGCCTAATTTTTCCTCAAGGTCAACGATATAACGCTCGATAATTCTCCGGATTGTCGCACCTTTTGGCAACCATAAGGGCAGTCCTTGACCGACTTTTTGAGAAACAGTGAATAAATCGAGTTCTTTGCCGAGTTTACGGTGATCTCTTTCTTTTCTCTCTTCTAAGATTTTCAGATACTCTTTAAGCTGAGATTTCTTTTCAAAAGCAGTTCCATAAATTCGTTGAAGCTGTTGATTCTGACTGTCACCTCTCCAGTATGCACCGGAAATACTAAGCAGTTTAAATACTTTAATTTTACTCGTGCTCGGTACATGAACACCACGGCATAGATCGAAAAATTCACCTTGCTCATATATCGTCACCTGCTCCCCTTTAGGGATATCATCGATCAATTCAAGTTTTAGATTATCGCCTATCTCCGCAAAACGTTTTTTCGCTTCTTCCCTTGAAACCTCGATGCGCTTAACTTCCAAGTTCTCATCCACAATACGTTGCATTTCTTTTTCGATTTTCGGCAAATCCTCTGGAGTTAGGGCATGTTCCATATCGATGTCATAATAAAATCCTTCTTCAATGACTGGACCAACTCCGAATTTCACGTCACCGTAGAGACGCTTGATTGCTTGAGCAAGTAAGTGTGCTGTTGAATGACGCAAGATATCAATACCCTCATCATCCCGGTATGTTATGATTTGAATCTCTCCCCCATTTTCAATCGGACGCCGTAAATCCCATGGTTCACCATCAAGCTTAATCGCTAATGCCTGCTTTCTTAATCCTGGTGAAATCGATGCCGCAACTTCTTCCCCTGTCGTACCTTTAGGGAAGTCCTTCTTATTCCCATCTGGGAAGACTAAAGTAATTTCTTCTGCCATCACAAGTCATCTCCTATATCCAATTTATTAAAATACAATAAAAAAACCGTCTCTCTGCATTCATGCAAAGGGACGGTATATCTCTATAACGTGGTTCCACCCAGTTTCCGATTCATAAAAAATCGCTTCAGATCTTTAACGCAGATTAGACGCTGCCATTTACTGTTGTTCCACGGCAGTGCTCGGAGGTGGTAATTATTTGACTGCATACGGAAAGCTTTCAGCCAAGGCTTTCTTCTCTTATCTATACAGGTATACAAATAATCATGTCCTCTTCATTGCTGAATTTATATGATTAATTGTATTATAACGCCCGTTTATTGGAAAATCAAGCCTCGGAATATTTTTTTCTATACGCTATTTATTTCCAAAGGTGAAATAGGTATACGGAAAATCCTTAAATGATTGAATATCAACCCTTTCTTGAAAAATATTCAGTACCGTTTGTGTCCGCGGGCTGGATGAGTCGTCCACATACAATTTTATTTTCCGCGGGGCAAGCGCAATCAATGGTGTAAGATTCCATTCATCCTCAGGTAATCCGAACAAATAAAGGGGAACTTTTTTCATAATAGAACGCAGCTCAACTTTAGAATACGGTTTACCGGTAAAGTGATAATAACTAAATGTATTTCCTCCAACAACGTGGATAAGTGGAACAGCAGGTTCTTTCTTAATGATGTATTCCCTTAACGTATTAATAAATGATTGATGCTCTTCTTCGCGCTTGAATTCATCAATGGCCAGTCCAACATAATGGATGAGATCTTGCTTGAATGCCTTCATCCCCGTCTGAACAATCCAATCGAAATGTACATCTTGCGCATTGCGGATATGCATAAGGAAAATTGCACGTAATAATTGGATGGGATGCTTATTTTTACGGAGCATTTTACAATCCTTATCTTCTCCAGTTACAATCCATTCCGCAAGCTCATAAATTTGTTCGATTTCATGTCCATCAGAAAAATAATAAGTATCTTGAATGATTTCATTGATAATACTTCTTAACCGATGCGTGACATAGACATCAACTAAAGATACTGCGATCGACTGGAAGATGATTTCATTTAATGGTTCCTCGTTGATCGTAAGCTGATTTCCCCGCTTTGCATTGACTTGCCAATATACGGCGATCTGTTTGTTTTGCTGAAATAATCGTTCGCAAAAACATATGACCTCCTTGTCCGACTCAAAGAAAATATCCATTTTTTTCACATCACCCTCATTTACAACCAAACTGCTATATTATATGGACTGGTTGTGAAAAAAATGATAAAACTATTGAAACTAATTACTCGACTTTTACAGGCCCAATCAATTCTACATATCTTAATATAATTTAAAAAGCTCCAACCCCTTTCATACAGCGTAAGTGTCTGCTCTTTCACTAATTAAGGCGCTCTAATCGCCGTTCAGTTGCCCGGTGGACGGATGCTTTCCGCGGGCACAGCTGGAGCCTCCTCGGGCTACCGCCCTGCGGGGTCTCCAGACTCGTGCTTTTCCCGCAGGAGTCACCGTCCATCGGGCAACTGAACTGGTAAGATGATTATTATTGAAAGCATTTATTCTAGTCCCATGTCACGATAGAAATTATATCTGTGGAATAATAAAGAGTGATATAAATTGGGCTTTTCCTGGGAGCAGTCCAGACACCTCGAGACTCCTGCAGGAGGATAGGCTTGGTGAGACCCCGCAGGGCGCCAGCCCGAGGAGGCTCACCAGCCGCCTGCGGAAAGCGAGAGGTGTCTGGACTGCGGACCTCCAGAAGAGAGTTACAGATACTTACGCTGTATGAAAGCAAATGGTTCGGCGGGTTTGATTTTAGGGGGTGTATAAGTAAGATAATTAAATGCAAAAAACTCCCTTCTAGTATTAAGTCCGGTTTCTACTAGAAGGAAGTTCATTATTTTCTGCGGTTATAGCCCTGAACATGCATGATGTCACTTACTTGTTGGATTCGTTCAATGATTCTTGCGGCCTTTAGTGTTTCAACACCTGTTCGCGTTGTTGCAAGATGTGTTTGCAGTTGTTCCAAATTGTAATTAGACGTGAAAAAGACAGGAAGTCCTTCCATCATCCGGTATTGCAGAATGGAACTTAAAATTTCATCCCGAAACCATGCGGAATGCATTTCAGCACCTATATCATCTAGCATGAGAATATCCGTCGTTTTAAATAGATCCATCTTCTCGTTGACGGAATCATCTTTCAATGATGCTTTCATTTCTCTTACGAATTCCGGCATATAAATAATCGTTGATGATATATTGTATTTTTTCAATTCATTCGCAAGAGCTCCTAGCAGGAAGGTTTTCCCTACACCGAAGATTCCATGTAAGTATATTCCCTTCTTCGGAATCTCATGTTTTGCTTGTTCCAGGAAGTCGAATATCTTTAGGAGCACTTGCGTCCTGGATGAATCATTATCAATATCGGAAAATCTCGCTTGCAAAATCTCTTTTGGCATATATAGACTTTGAATTAATTTATTCTGCTCCTGTTCCTTTTCAGCGAGTAATCTGCTATGGCATTTCTCATAACGGATATGAATTTCATCCCCTGTCACTTGCAGAATAGGCGAATATCCTTGAATCATGTTTTTACATTCACCAAAGGAAGCACAGTGATCGCATTGCTTTGATTGGGATTTGAACTCATATAGTTTAATCAGGTTTTTATCAATCTCTTCTTGCCCCAATTCCGGGTGAATAGCGAGGAATTCTTTGATTTCTGGATCTTGAAGCAACTCTTGTTTCATTTTTTGATAATTTTCTTTAAAACTTTCGCTTTTGTTCATCCACGCTTTTAAGTTCGATTGTATTGGTTTCACTAAAATCACCCTTTTAAAGACTGGTTTAATTTCCTTCTGAATATTGTTGCAGCAACTTTGCGACCTTCCATTGCTCCTTGTTCATTGCAGGGGATTCTTTCTCTTCTTTTTTCTCTTTATGTTTCCCTGACTTATACCAATCTGGAACAATATCATTATTTGACGCACGCCCGTAATTACCTTGATGATTCCGCTCCCGCTTTGCCTTCGCTTCTTCATAACTGGCCTTTTCCTTCTTCGCAAATTCCATAGCTTCTCTCGCTGTCTGTAATTTCGCCCGAGACCAGTGACTTGCAATCTTCTCGAGATAAGCTCTGGACAATTTCATGTTTGTCTGCAATAGCACATAATGGATGAGAACATTCATAACAGCTGGCGGAAGCCCTTGATTCGTCATCACATCGCTGATCAGCTTCAGATCTTGAGCGGAAGCAGAACTTCCACTTGATAAATCTTCCAGTAATTGTTTCGGCGTAATTGTTTCTAACTCACGAATTAATAAATCTTCTCTTGTAAGTGGCTTTTCCGGTTCTTCCGCTTTGATTACTTGCTTATTAAGTTCTTTCTTTTCCACAAGACGGATTGGCTGACTATTGCTTTTTGCTCGATAAATGTCATGGCAAGCTTGTTTAAATTCTTCCCTGTCGAGATAATTCTCCTCATTTAATGACCAAATAACGGCTTTATCGATCTCAAAGCTTTCCAATTCATAGAGAATGAGCATATGAGCAATCAACTTACGGTTTTCTTTCGTCAGAACACGATAAACAGGGATCATCCGTTGCTTCAGCATCTGTTCCAGCCACTGGAAGTCTACTGTCCCGTCTTCCTCAACGGCTACTGCTTCATCTTCATGAACAGTCACTTGAACCATTCCTTCTTTAGGGGTAGTCTGAAATACTTCCTGGAAATCTGCAGTAATATTCTCGCCAGCTTCCGGTACACTGTCTTTTGCGAAAAGATCTTTTAGCTGGTTGAATTTCTGCTCACCAAGGTGATGATAAAGCAGGGATGAACACATTGCTTCTTCAAAGAAACTTTTTGAATCAAACGGACATTGCAAGTTATACGTGTAAATTGTAAACTCGTCCATTTCTTGTTTAAACGTACGTAATAAGCCGATAGCTTCCAGCTTTAAACGGGCATCATAAATTCTATCTAGTGGCAGCATCATGTAATTCATTAACGTATGATGTGTTTGCGGTATTCCTTCTTCCTGCAAGGATACTTCATTCGTTAGGGTTAAATAAAGCATAAGTGCCTCTGTACCAATAAGCGGTTGGTACAAATGTGTTAATGATTGCAGATAATCAACTGGTAATGCTTTATCCATTCGAACAAAATAACCATCAACAGGTAATAGCTGTCCTATGCTTTTCACTGGATATTCACCCTTTTTATTCTTCCTTTTCCGCTTCATCTTGTTCTTCCACATTAATCAATTCTTTCAATTCATCTAGAAAAACAGTAACATCTTTGAATTGACGATAGACAGAAGCAAAGCGAACATAGGCCACTTCATCAACCTTAGAGAGTCTTTCCATCACCATTTCCCCGATTAATTCCGAGTCCACTTCTGATGAACCAAGATTCCTCAGTCCTTTTTCAACCTCAAGAGCAATCTCTTCCATCGTTTCAACCGGAACTGGTCGTTTCTCACAGGCACGGATTAATCCGCGGGTCAGCTTATCCCGAGAAAATTCTTGACGCATACCGTCTTTTTTAACGACGATTAATGGAACTTCCTCCATCCGTTCAAATGTTGTGAAACGCTGACCACATCGTTCACATTCTCTTCGGCGCCGAATCGCTCTTCCGTCTTCTATCGGACGGGAATCGGTTACTTTTGTATTTTTATAATTACAGTTTGAACAACGCAACTTCGCTCACCTCTCTACCTTCAAACAAGTTTCATTTATTAGGATAGAAGCCTACACTTCTAAATGTAAAAAATAATATATCCTTTATTTTAACATGTTTCCGTAAAATCTTCTATTCGATTAAAATCCGGACATGGCTAGCCCTGGATACCTAAGTTATCACAGCATTTTTATTATCACGCATGAACGGTCTGTATTACCCCCACATCTAAACAGGAGGGAAGCCCAATATGTGAAGGTGGGGGGTATACAGTCCGTAAATACCTGATTCGGTTCAACTAACATTCAGTGGGAAGGGAAGGAATTTCCCACTGAATGAAGTTTCACTTTATAGTTTCTTATACAATAAAAAGATGCATCTTCGTTCGGCTGCCCCCGGAACGGAAAATGCATCTTTATAGCAATTTGATTTATCAGGCATTAACGGTCTGTAATACCCCCACTGAATGAGTTTCACTTTATGAAATTTTAGCAGTTTGTTTGTACAATAGTGATTCACCAACTAGTTTCGCCAAATCAAGGACGCGTGCAGAGTAGCCCCATTCATTATCATACCAAGCAAGGACTTTAATCTTTTTATCCTCCATTACAATCGTTGATAATCCGTCAACGATAGCTGATGAATCGGTAGTTGTAAAGTCGATTGACACAAGCGGATCCTCCGTATAGCTAATGATACCGTTATAGTCCCTTGCAGCCGCTTCTTTAAAGGCACGATTCACTTCTTCCACCGTAACGCTTTCTTCTACATCAACAACTAGGTCAACGAGTGATACGTCTGGAGTTGGAACACGTAAAGCCATTCCATGCAATTTACCATTCAAATGTGGTAATACTTCGCCAAGTGCTTTCGCGGCTCCTGTAGAAGTTGGAATAATGGATTGTGTACAGCCACGGGCACGGCGAAGGTCTTTATGTGGATTATCCAAGTTCTTCTGATCGTTTGTGAATGCATGGACTGTAGTCATTAATCCGTTAACAATTTTGAAACGGTCATCAAGGACTTTTACGACTGGTGCTAAACAGTTAGTTGTACATGATGCGTTTGATACAATATGGTGGATATCTCCGTTATATTCCTCATCATTTACACCGATAACGATAGTTTTATCGATTTCTTTACCAGGTGCCGTAATGACAACTTTTTTCGCACCTGCCTGAAGATGTAATCCTGCTGTTTCATTTGTCTTAAACTTCCCTGTTGCTTCAATAACAACATCTATATCAAGTTCATTCCAAGGCAACTTATCCGGCTCCCTGGAACTGACAAGCTTAACTTCTTTACCGTTAATTTGCAGCGCATTGTCAAGCGCTTTCACTTCCCCTTCAAAAATACCATGAACACTATCATATTTAATTAAATGCGCTAACGTTTCGGGCGGGTAGCTTGCATTGACTGCTACAACTTCAAATTGTTCATCCACCATAGCCTGGCGGAACACCATTCTCCCGATACGTCCAAACCCATTAATTGCAATACGAATTTTACCCATCTTTACCCCATTCCTCCCAATAAGTTATACTTTATTATGTATTACTGCAATTAGTATAACACATTAAACTTGGAATGTGTGCTATTTTCATCATAATCCAGATGTTTTAATATTAAGAAAGTTGGTTACCTTATTCGTATCTTATGCAATCCATTTTATTACGGCACTGCTAAGTCAATTAACTTCAAGTATTTGCCACTTTTCTAGCAACTGCCGCAGCTGTTCATATGTTTCTTCCTTCGTGCTATTATTATTAATTACCGCGTCAGCAAGACTTGCTTTTTCCTTTACTGGCATTTGCGACTGGATGCGTTGCATTGCTTCTTCTTCTGTAAACTCATTTCTCGCCATTAAACGCTGTAACTGAATCTCTTGATCGGCATACACGACGAGAACCTTATCTACAAATTCTTGAAGCTTACTCTCAAACAGTAATGGAATATCCAGAACAACACATTGATTACCCTCACGGATGAAGTGATCCCTTTTCTCAAGCATTTTTTTCCGAATGGCAGGGTGGACGATGCCGTTTAATTGTTTCCGCTTCGTCTCGTCGGTAAACACAATTTCACCGAGCTGTTTCCGGTTAAGCGTCTTATCTTCGAGCAGGATATCCTCTCCAAAGGTTTCAATCACTTCTTTATAAGCGTCTTCTCCTGGCTCCACTACTTCTCTTGCCAATATATCAGCATCGATAACTGGGATGCCAAGTTGTCGAAACATCTTGGCAACGGTACTTTTTCCTGTCGCTATACTTCCGGTTAATCCGATGACTAAACTCAAAAAATCTCACCCCTTAGAGAGGCTGGCACTTGGTACATAAATGTGTTCCTCTGCCAGCCACTTTTATTTTTACTATTTTTTGTCCGCAGTCTGTGCATTGTTCATTTTCCTGGCCGTAGACAAACAGCTTCTGCTGGAACATGCCCATTTCCCCTTCAGAATTCACGTAGGAACGGATCGTTGTGCCTCCCGCTTCTACCGCTTCTGTCAAGGTGATGATTGCAGCATCTTTAATTTTTTCAATCTCACTGTCTTTTAATGTGTTCGCCCTTCTCATCGGGTGTACGCCCGCTTTATACAATGTCTCGTCCACATAAATATTACCCAACCCTGTTACGACTGATTGATCAAGCAATACTGCTTTAATCAATCGTTCCGTCTTGTTCAGCTTCTCTTTAAAATAGGGAAAACTAAAGGACGAATCGAATGGCTCCGGCCCTAATTTACGGAGTGGATCGTGTGTCATCTCATCCCCAATCGGATAGAGATGCATCGTACCAAATTTGCGCACATCATGATAATGCAGTGCTTCCCCGTTTGTAAATGTGAAAATAACATGCGTATGTTTATCCTTCTCTGTTTCTTCCGGTAGGACTCTATATTTTCCTTCCATACGTAAATGGGAAACGAGGCAGTAATCATCCAAATAAAATAAGAGGAACTTCCCTCTCCGACCCAACCGTTGAACCGTTTGGCCGACTAGCAAATGTTTAAATTGTTCCACATCATCGGGATGCTTGATAATCTTTCCCCAATGAACTTCTACTGTTTCAATTGTCTTCCCAATGGTTAAATGTTCAAGTGTTCGCTTTATCGTTTCTACCTCTGGTAACTCTGGCATTTCTTCTATCTCCTTATTTAGCGTCAAACCAGCTTTCCCCATACTCATAATCCACTTTGAGTGGTACGAGTATTTCAATCGTCTCTTCCATTGTTGCTGGCACAATTTCAATTAATCGGTCCAATTCCGACTTCGGTGCTTCTAAAATCAGTTCGTCATGGACTTGAAGCAGCATGCGGGCTTCAAGTTTCTCTTCTTTTAATTTATGATGAAGGTCGATCATCGCCTGCTTGATGATATCTGCTGCACTTCCTTGAATCGGCGTATTCATTGCGGTCCGCTCCGCAAAGCTTCTTCTGTTGAAATTACGGCTCGTAATCTCTGGTAAATATCTTCTCCGGTTCATGATTGTCGTTACATACCCTTGTTGTTTCGCTGATTGAACAATACTGTCCATATAATCCTTTACACCTGGGAAACTTTCGAAATAACGTTCAATAAATTGTTTCGCTTCTTTCCGAGTTATGCCTAGGTTTTGTGAAAGACCGTAATCACTAATTCCATAGACGATTCCAAAGTTTACCGCTTTAGCTTGTCTACGCATATTAACTGTGACCGCATCTTCCTCGACATGGAATACATCCATTGCGGTTCTTGTATGAATATCCATGTCATGCTGGAAAGCATCAACCAGCTTCTCATCTTTTGCAAAGTGAGCGAGCACTCTTAATTCAATTTGTGAGTAATCCGCAGCAAAGATAATCCAGTCCTTCTCTGAAGGTACGAATGCACGCCGGATCTTTCTTCCTTCCTCCAGTCGTATTGGGATATTTTGTAAATTAGGATCCACCGAACTAAGTCTTCCTGTTTGAGTAAGCGCCTGGTTGAAGCGGGTATGAATCTTGCTTGTATCTTTGTCCACGACTTTTAATAAACCTTCAATATAAGTCGATTGTAACTTTCCGAGTTGACGATATAACAAGATTTTCGGAATGATCTCATGTTCCATTTGAAGCTGTTCAAGTACGTCTGCGGCAGTCGAGTATCCCGTTTTCGTCTTCTTAATAACAGGGAGCCCTAATTTATCGAACAGAATTGGGCCAAGCTGTTTCGGTGAATTAATATTGAACTCTTCACCTGCAAGCTCATGGATTTCACGAATTAACGTATCCAATCTTGCTTTCAAATCCGCTTCCATTTCTTTAAGGCGGTCTGTATCAACTAATACGCCTTGATGTTCCATCTCACCAAGAATTAAAGCAAGCGGCATCTCCAGTTCAGCAAGCAATTCATATTGTTCATTTTCTTTCAATTGCTCCGTCATACGAGTCTGTAATTTAAATAAGGAAAGAGCTTTTCTTGTAATATGTTCTGCAGTAATCCTCTCTTCAGGCACCTTCATCTTGGCACCTTTCCCGTACACTTCTTCATCAAAGAGGACATCCGTATAGCCATACCTGCTTCCAATCGACGGGATATCATGATTGTTCTCCGCCGGGTTCAAGAGATAAGATGCTAATAGCATGTCAAAGGTAATTCCCTTTATTTCAATATCATTTCTAAGCAGAGCAACAACTGTTTCTTTCGCATCAAATACCGCTTTTTTCTGTGCCGGATCTTCTGCCCATGTTTTGAATGCAACTGATTCAAGGGCTAGATCTGTTGGGATAAAATAATTACCTGATTCATTGACTAGGCCAAATCCGATAATCGGAGCCTGATGATAATTTTCTTCAATGATTTCAACTACTAATGCACTGGCTCCATTAAAAATTGTTTCATCCACTTCCGAAACAATCTCGTAATCAAGCTTTGCCATTTCCACTGATTCTTCCGCCTCTTCACCTTCTCCGGAAAATCTGTTTAGAAGTGAGTTGAATCCGAGTTCTTTAAAGATATTCATTACTTGGTTCTTGTCAAACCCATTAAACTGAATATCATCAATGGAAATACTTACAGGAGATTCCCGGTCAATTGTAACGAGTTCTCTACTCATAAACGCTTCATCTTTATGAGTTGTGAGGTTTTCTTTTAATTTCTTTCCACCGATTGCATCAATGTTCTCATATACTTCTTCTAATGTCGGGTATTGTTTCAACAATTTTAATGCTGTTTTTTCACCAACACCTGGCACCCCAGGAATATTATCGGAACTATCACCCATCAAAGCTTTGAAATCAATTATTTGATCGGGTGAGATACCGATTTTCTCCTTAAGAAAGGCAGGAGTGTATTTATCAATCTCACTTATTCCTTTTTTAGTCACATGAACAGTCACGTGATCAGACACAAGCTGCAGAAGGTCTTTATCTCCCGAAATGACGGTTACTTCCCAATCATCGTTATCCCCTAATTTGGAAAAAGTTCCAATAATATCATCTGCTTCATACTGCTCCAGTTCATAATGCGGAATTTGAAAAGCTTCAAGCAACTCTTTAAGAACTGGGAATTGCTCGGACAATTCAGGTGGGGTCTTCTGTCTCCCTCCTTTATATTCTTTATACGTGTCATGACGGAAGGTTGTCTTACCTGCATCAAAAGCAACTAGCATATGTGTTGGCTTTTCTTCTTCCAAAATTCTTAATAACATCGTCGTAAAACCATACACAGCATTTGTATATACACCTTTATCATTATTTAATAAAGGCAGCGCAAAAAATGCTCGGTAAATAATACTGTTTCCATCGATAAGTACTAATTTATTTCCCATCCGGATTCCTCCAATTTACATTCTCATTATATTCATTTTATCACTCTAAGCTAATAAAGGAAAAAATAACGAAATTCCCAGACTGGCGCTGGTTGATTTAAAAAAAGCATAAGCTAGTTGCTTATGCTGGTAAACAGACTGTAATCGTTGTACCTTGATCCGCTTCACTGTCGATTAATATCTCCCCTTCATGTACTTCCACGATATGTTTTACAATGGCAAGCCCAAGACCAGTTCCACCAGAATCCCTTGCCCGCGCTTTGTCCACGCGGTAAAACCGTTCGAATACACGTGGTATATCTTTCTCTGGGATACCAATACCTGTATCACAGACTTCGATTTTCACCAACTCATCTTCTTTGTAGATTCGCAGGGAAACGTCCCCTCTTGCCGGTGTATAGTTCAGGGCGTTGTTCACAAGGTTAATGATCACCTGGGTAATGCGATCCTTATCTGCTTTGAACTGAATATCTTCCACTTCTGTTGTAAATGAGATATCTTTCCGCTCTGCCTTATAAGTGAGTGCTGGCATAAGCGATTCCACCAATTCTGAAGCATTAATTTTATGCAGGACGAGCTTGAAATTATCACTTTCCAATCTCGATAAAGATAGCAGGTCTTCGATTAAAATCTGAATTCGATTACTCTCATGATAGATAATCTCCAAAAATTGACTAACCGCTTCCTTATCATCAAGATTACCGTCCAATAATGTTTCTGAAAATCCCTTAATCGATGTAATAGGTGTGCGGAGTTCATGGGAGACATTCGCGACAAAGTCTTTCCGCATGCTCTCGAGCTTCTTCAATTCTGTTATATCATGAAGAACGAGTACAACTCCTTTAGGGATATTACGTTCATTAATGATCGGAGCTCCAGATATTTCAAAATACATATTCTCAATCCCGACATAATGCTTGAACGTATCTTTTACTCTTCCCTCATAAAGGAACACCTTTTGGATTGTCTCCTGGATCGTCTCATCTTCCAACACATTATAATACAATGAACCGACATAATCCTTCTCCGTTTTACCGAACAAATCAATAAATTTACGGTTCACAAGATGGATATACCCTCTCTCATCCAGCAACACTAGACCACTTGCCATATTATCGATTAAGGTCGAAAGCTGTTCGGATTGGATTTGTTCTTGAAGAGAAAACTCTGTCAATTCTCTAGCCAGTTTATTAATATTGGTGCTCAACTCATTGTGCAATGGATTTCTCGTATAATGGAATCTTGCCTGGTAATTCCCTTTACCGATTTCTTTAATGGTGTTCGATGCCTTTTCAATTGGTAAAATATAATTATTATAAATCCGGATAAACAGAAGGCAAACAGAAAAAAACACAATGAAAAGCACTGCGATCAAGAAGATAATATTCTCGGCAAAGGTGGAAATAATCAGTCCTGCTATAAGAACGATGATGAATAAACCGACAATGTAAGAGAGTAATACTTTGGAAAAAGGTCCATTCATTTAGCAGGCTCCTCCATTTTATAGCCTAGCCCCCGAATCGTCTTAATATAAATCGGTTTTTTTGTATCTGGTTCAATTTTATCTCGTAAATGACTGATGTGTACATCGACAATCCGAGTATCTCCTACAAAATCATAGTCCCATACACCACTCAATAACTGATCACGTGAAATCACTTTATCTTTATTTTTGGCAAGATAATAAAGTAGTTCAAATTCTTTTCTAGTGAACGAGATCATTTCTCCATGAAGTTCTGCTTCATATCGTTCCGGATAAATAACCAAATTTCCAATTGTAATAGAGCTGAAATGATTGTGGTTCATTTTCATAGTGCGTCTTAAAATTGCTTTGATTCTCGCGATAACCTCTTTCGGGCTAAATGGTTTTGTTAAATAATCATCCGCCCCAAGCTCAAGTCCGAGAACTTTATCAAATTCTTCATCCTTTGCCGTAAGCATAAGGATTGGTGTATCAATTTTATTATTCCGCAAATATTTACAAACTTCAATTCCGTCCATTTCTGGGAGCATTAAATCAAGAACAATTAAATCAAATTCTTGCGTTTCAGCTTTACGAACTGCTTCCGGGCCGTCATAGGCTTCATCGGTAGTGAACCCAGACTTTTCCAGATTATACTTTAATAATGTTACGATAGGTTTTTCATCATCCACGATAAGAATTTTTTGACTCATTTTGATTTCTCGTCTCCTCCACCAACTAATTATCTGTCTATACGTTTCTATCATACCATCTCCAGCGGCATACCGTATATCAAATAACATATTATTAAGAAATCTTAACATAATTTACCTTTAATTAGTATGGGCGGATGATGATAAAAATATAACTACCTATCCAGGAGTCCGCAAAAAAACCACCATTCTATGAAAATATAAAATGGTGGTTTGGATTAGTAATTTTATAGGTTTTTGATTAGTTCATCAGCAAACTCGGAACATTTAACTTCGGTCGCGCCATCCATGAGACGTGCGAAGTCATATGTGACAACCTTGGACTCGATTGTTTTATCCATGGAAGCTGTGATCAAGTCTGCTGCTTCTCTCCATCCTAAGTGTTCTAACATAAGAACCGCGGATAGAATTACGGACGAAGGGTTAACCTTGTCTAAGCCTGCATACTTAGGTGCTGTACCATGTGTTGCTTCAAAGATTGCGTGGCCAGTATCATAGTTGATGTTTGCTCCTGGAGCAATTCCGATTCCACCTACTTGTGCAGCAAGCGCATCAGAAACATAGTCTCCGTTCAGGTTCATTGTCGCTACAACATCAAATTCACGTGGGCGAGTTAGAATTTGTTGCAAGAAGATATCTGCAATTGCATCTTTAATCAAGATTTTGCCACTAGCTAATGCTTCATCTTGCGCTTTGTTTGCAGCATCCTTTCCTTCTTTCTCAACAATGCGGTCATATTCATCCCAAGTGAATACTTTATCGCCGAACTCTTCTTCAGCTACTTCATAACCCCACTGCTTGAAGGCACCTTCTGTAAACTTCATAATATTACCTTTGTGGACGAGCGTTACACTCTTACGTCCTTCATTTATAGCATACTCAATTGCAGAACGAACGAGGCGCTTTGTCCCTTCTTCAGAAACTGGTTTGATTCCAATACCGGAAGATTCCGGGAAACGGATATTTTTAACACTCATTTCGTTTTGTAAGAAATCAATGATTTTCTTTACATCGTCCGTGCCTTTTTCCCACTCGATACCTGCATAAATATCTTCTGTATTCTCACGGAACACAACCATATCTACATCTTCAGGTCGTTTTACAGGTGAAGGAACACCGCTAAAGTGACGAACTGGGCGTAAGCATGTATATAAATCTAATTCTTGACGCAAAGCAACGTTTAAGGAACGGAATCCTCCGCCAATTGGTGTTGTTAATGGCCCTTTAATTGCAATTTTATATTCGTCTATTTTATCAAGTGTGTCTTGAGGAAGCCACTCGCCAAACTTATTGTATGCTTTTTCCCCAGCGTATACTTCCATCCATTCGATCTTCTTTTCTCCGTTATATGCTTTCTCTACAGAAGCATCAATTACACGGCTCGCTGCTGCCCATATATCTGGACCAGTTCCGTCTCCTTCGATAAATGGAACAATCGGCTGATTCGGTACTTTTAATTCACCGTTCTCTACTACAATCTTTTCTCCCTGTGTCATTACAACAACCTCCTATATGTATTCATCAAGAATAGCTGGAAAGATATCCAGCTATTCCTATTAACTATCTATAACTTAATTACTCGCGATTTTCAAGTGGGATAAACTTCGCATGCTTCGGACCAACATAATCTGCACGTGGGCGAATCAGGCGGTTATTTTCATATTGTTCTAGAATATGTGCAAGCCATCCAGATGTACGGCTTACTGCAAAAATCGGAGTGAATAAATCATGGTCTATCCCTAAACTGTGATAAACGGATGCACTGTAGAAGTCAACGTTCGCAGGCAATCCTTTTTCTTCTTTAATATAATCTTCTATTTTAACACTCATCTTATACCATTTCTCTTCGCCGATTAATCCGGTGAGCTGTTTGGACATTTCTTTCAAATACTTTGCACGAGGGTCCCCGTTACGGTAGACACGGTGGCCCATTCCCATAATCTTTTCTTTGTTAGCAAGTTTTTCTTTAATATACGGCAGTGCATTATCGACTTCTCCGATTTCACTTAGCATTTTCATTACCGCTTCGTTGGCTCCGCCGTGAAGTGGTCCTTTTAGTGCCCCAATTGCTGCTGTGATACCGGAATACATGTCAGATAGCGTAGCCACACATACACGAGCTGTAAATGTCGATGCATTAAGTTCATGGTCAGCATGAAGAACAAGCGCTTTGTCAATTGCTTCTATTTCAATATCTTTCGGATCTCTGCCATTCAGCATGTAAATAAAGTTCTCAGCAAATGTATACTCCGGTTTCGGCTGAACAGGTTCTTCCCCTTTACGGAGTCTTGCGAACGCTGTCACAATTGCGCCCATGTTCCCTTGGATACGAATTGCTTTCTTCATATTTGCTTCCGCGTCAACTTGATCGGCATCCGGATCGCTGAGCGCCATGTAAGAAATTGCCGTTCGGAGCGCTGCCATTGGATGAACAGCTTTCAAGTCATAAGATTTAAAATGATTAATTAAGCCTTCAGGAACTTTCATATGCTCGACTAGTTCTTTACGTAATTCTTCTAATTCTGACTTATTTGGTAGTTTTAAATGCCAAAGTAGATAAACCACTTCTTCAAAGATCACATTTTCTGCTAGGTCATCAATTGGAATACCAACATATGTAAGTTGGTCATCAATAATAGAACTAATTGATGATTCGGCTGCTACTACACCTTCTAACCCCTTTGTAGTTGTCATACTTAAACCTCTCCTTTTCTATATATTCATACACTCCATGACAATATTATATGTAATGGCTTTCTTTTGCTTAGCTAGTCCTTCCGAACCCTATCTATTGCTGATTCGATATAATATTGTCTTCCCCAGATTAATTATATAGTAATTGCCGGTTAAAGTGAATTGAAAGTGCTTAAATACTTAAAAACGCCATTAAATTCCTCGTTTTGCAGTTTTATTTTTTCACCTGCTGGCATAGTATCTTAAAGAAAGAATGATTTGGGGGATTTCTATGGACAAGTCAATATTAACAAAAATATTTAAAATCTGCATCATTTTACTAGTTTGTATCGGTGGTTTTTTTCTTATCCGCTACTCATTTTCAATCATTCTCCCGATCACGCTCGTTCTTTTGCTAACATCTTCCATGGAACCAGCTGTAAAATTTCTACAACAAAAGGCTAAATTCCCTCGCCCGCTTGCTAGTATCGTTATTCTATTTATTTTATTGTTTCTGTTGGTGGGAATACTGTTTCTTGTTGTAACGGAGATTTATGAAGGGATTGCTTATCTAGCGGAAATTTTGCCAGAACGGTTTCATCAGTTTGGTGCGATTGTGGAATATTACTTCCAAACGACAATCTTACCACTTTATGAACAGATCTTTCGATTTTTTAATGAACTTTCCCCAAGTGACCAGCTCTTCATTCAAGATTATTTCAGCAATTTATTTCAACATTTCGGTAGTCTCGTTGGCGTTTTCTTCCAACAATTATTATTGTCCGTGCCGCGGAACCTTGCGATAATCCCGGAATCGCTAGCCATCGCTTTCTTCATCTTATTTGCAAGTTTCCTATTATCAGCAGATTTCCCCCGTGTGAAAGAATTCTTTGCAGGGCATGTTCCGAAAAAATGGAGTGAATGGCTGCAGCATCTTGTTTATTATATGAAACGATCAACATTAGGTTATGTGAAGGCACAAATCATTCTAATTACGATTTCTTTTCATATCATTTTCTTCGGATTATTATTCATCGGAGTCGAGCATGCTTTAACGATTGCCTTATTTATGATATTAGTCGAGCTGATTCCTTTCGTTGGGACAGGCCTTTTATTCATTCCGTGGATCGGCTATTCTTTTTTATCAGAAAATTATAGTCTGACGATTGGACTTGCAGTTGTTTACGGCATCGTAATCGTTGTAAGACAATTAATCGAACCGAAAATCTATTCGGTGAATTTAGCAATCCATCCACTCGCCTGGCTAATTGCCGCTTTCATCGGACTTAAAATGTTTGGGCTTGCCGGATTGATCCTTGCACCGATTTTTATCGTACTGTTTAAAGGGATGTATGATTCCGGATTTTTCCGCTGGCTGATCCATTATGTCAATGGGAAAACTTAGAACCTCCTATAAATAATGACCCCTTTTTGCACCATTTTATTAAGGATGTTCGCAATTTTGCGTTTAAGAAAATTTCTTGTGAATGGTATAAGTAGAATCAACCCGATTACATCTGAGATAAAGCCTGGTGTAATTAGCAAAATAGCTCCAATAATAATGCAGAGGCCATCCGTAACTTCGGAGGTCGGTACTTCTTGTCTCTCCATGGAACGGAGCGCCCGATTCCATGTTTCAAATCCTTGTATTCTACCAAAAATAAGTCCAAGTGCAGCTGTGCCTACAATTAGGAACAACACCCACCAGACTCCAATATGGCTGCCTACCCAAACGAGTAAACCGATTTCGAGCAAGCTGAATAAAAGAAAGCCAATTAAAAAATTTCGCATATTCTTCACAACCTTTCATGCTAACTTTATGATATAGAACCAGCTTTCACAGCCTTAACCTTCCAGCCAATCCTTATGGAACTTATCCAAAATCGTTTATACTTTCATTCAGCGTAAGTGCAACTCTCTTTCCTGGGTCCGCAGTCCAGACACCTCTCGCTTTCCGCAGGCGGCTGGTGAGCCTCCTCGTACGCTTTGCGTACTGCGGGGTCTCACCTATGCCTTTCCTCCTGCAGGAGTCTCGAGGTGTCTGGACTGCTCC
>NZ_WOWT01000032.1:0-48839 GCF_009746545.1 Oceanobacillus sp. AG | reverse complement strand
TAATTCATGGTGAGTCCTCTCCTTGGTATGTTTTAATTTAGGGGTCAATGCGCATTGACACCCAGTACTATACCAGAGAGGCTCTTTTTTGTTCAAACCTCAAATTTCTTCATTACAGGAATGCTCCATTCTATTATTAAAATTCATATGAGTTTTATACTTTTCTTCTAACCCTATGTAACACCGACCTATTTACCACTACGAATAATACAATATAATACTTTCCCCATTTACCTTATGAAAATTTAAATCAAACACATAAAAAAATTACAAGCACACATATATTCTGACAATTCTTCTATAAAACTATTCAGCACCCTTTACAACTTCTAGATTAAAAAATACAGCTTATATGATAACGCAAACTACCTTCCAACCTCCCCCAATGAAAGCCCTTGCATTATTGCGCAATTTTATATATAATGATAATACTAAGTGATTTTCTTCACAAATAGTGCATACATGAAAGGAGCGAAAACATGGACAACTTTAACACAACGATTTCATGTCTGTACCAAACACAAGGTGCGATTACACACGAAAATATTCGTTCAAGGTTTTTGGACTATCAAATTGCGGACATAAATATCCATCCGGATATCCCGTTACCTGCAACAGGTTACCATCCAATTTCAATTAAAATTTCAGGTGTTTGGTATGAAGCAGTTGCTTCCATTGTAACTACACCAACAGAGGGAAACAATAAAAGAGTGAAAGTATATATTCATAATTTTGAACAGCGACTTCAAGCTTGTAACGTCTTACTTTCTTGGAATAATTATGTTATTCCTTCAACAAAACAAAAACGACAAAACGAAGCGTTTCCGGCAGCTATAAGTTTGTAACATGTCTTGCAGCTATCTACTATAACTCTCTGGTCTTTTACTCCGTTTCCCTACTTCCGGGCAAACATGTGATAGTAACAATGATTAAAGTTTGCCGCTATATACACATTACTTCCCATTTCAGCGTCAATTTGCTATCACTCACTGGCTGGCTGACACATATAGGAATAATGTATATATCGTCACTCCATCCAACCGGGGTTCATACCTAATAAATCTCGGTCCTAATCTCTATCACTTCAGTTTCTTTCTCATTTATAAGATGCCAAAAATGAGGACCTAAAGATCCTCATTTTATTAATTCGAGTGCGCTAAGCACCCGAATGTATCATCATTTGTAATAAAAACTATTCATTTTTAGAACGTTTATACAATGTTTCATCACCTTTCAGTTTCCATAGCTTACCTGGCCAGAAAGAAATTCTGCCAAGGACAGAGGTGATTGCTGGTACAAGCAGCGGCCTTACAATAAACGTATCAAGCAAAATTCCAATCGCTGTAATTGTACCGAAGTGCACGAGAACGTCGAATGGCATTGTGGCGAGTACTGCAAAAGTTCCGGCAAGAATTAAACCTGCTGAACTGATAACACTCCCTGTAATTGCTACACTTTTAGATATCGCATCTTTTAATGGGAAAGTCTTTCTGTAATCCCATAAGCTCGATACGAGGAAAATATTATAGTCGATTCCTAATGCGACAAGAAATACAAACGAATAAAGTGGAATTAGTCCCTGAATTGCGGATACATCAAAAATATAATGCAGCACAATCCAACCTAGTCCGAGAGCCGATGCATATGAAATGATAACGGTGAATAATAGGTACGCCATTGCAACGATGGAACGTAAGAAAATCATAAGCATAACGGCAAGAATTAGTAATAACACCGGCATGATAACTGACTGATCCCGGCTAGTCGCCTGATCCGTATCATAAAGAGTTGCTGTTTCCCCGCCAATCCACACAGAATCATCGGCACCGCCTAATGCATTTGCGGCAATTTCCTTGATCTCAGGAATGCTCTCCACAGCTTCTGCCGAATATGGATCAATAGAAAGGATGACTTCCCATTTCTTTATTTCGCTGTTTTCCTCCCCTACTTCCAAATCAGATACAGCTTCCACGAATGGATGGTCCTCCAATTCTTCTTTTAAATCAATCTCCTCTCCGTCCGTATCGACGATTACTTCAATCGGCGCTATTTCACCAGGTGGATAGTGCTCAGAAATCATCGTGAACCCTTCTTTTGACGGCATGTCATCCGGGAATGAATCAAGCAATGCATACGTATATTGAATTCTCGGTACAAACGCAGCCAATCCACCAAGAACAATAAGTGTAATTAGAATGACCGTCCACGGGCGGTTGGTGACCACTTCCCCAATTTTTTTACCGAATTTATTCGTTTCTTTCGATCTGCGCAGTTTCTTCCCTTTCTTTTCTTCCAACTCCTGAATCATTTCCTCCGGCCGGGGAACAAATGGAATGAACGCAAAGCGGCCAATCAATGCCAAGATTGCTGGAAGAATACTAAGTGCAGCAATCCCCATAATGAAAATCGATAAACTGAACGGGATTGCAAAACGATGATAAGAAGCATAGACTCCAAGCGCGAGCGATAATAGACCAATCACCGTCGAGGACGAACTCATCATTATCGCTCCACCGACTCCACTCATCGCATTTTTTAACGCTGTATATTTATCCCTTTCATGGCGCAATTCATCGCGGTAACGTGATATTAGGAATAAACAGTAATCGGTTCCCGCTCCGAATAGGAGAACCGTCATAATCGAGATCGCCTGTGCATCAACTTCAATCCAACCTTTCCCCGCTAAAAATCCGAGCAATGGACTGATGACCCCGTAAGCAATGCCCACCGTAACAAGTGGAACAAGTGCAAGAATAGGTGAACGATATAAAATAATGAGTAGGGCAAATACAATAATTACCGTCCCAAGCAGTAACGTAAAATCAGCATTACTGAATAAGGATACCGTATCCGTCTGAATCCCGACAGGACCGGAAAAACGTACATGAAGACCCGATTCATCCAATTCTTTTTGTGTAATTTCCTCATTCGCTCCGTCTTCAATCAGTGTGCGTAAATCTTCCAATATCGACTTAAATTCATCTGTTGTTGTTCCATTTTCGAAAAAGACCGGTGTAGTCAATGCCTCCCCGTCTTCAGAAACGCTTCCAAGTAATGCTTCAACAGGAATTTCCGAAAATGGCGGGATCATTTTCTGTTTAAATAACGGTTCAGCGTCCAACTCCTTATAAATCTCCTGAATCATTTCAACATCTTCCAGCTCAAGTCCACCATCCTTGTACCAGACGAGCAATAACGGTGTACCCGAGTCATCAGCAAATTCCCGTTCCACAATTTCCTTGGCCTGAACCGACATCATATCATCTGGTAACAACTGCTGATCTGTCGTTTCCTCATCATTTACTTGCGGCCAAATAAATGAAAATATACCAATAAGTAAAATCCAAATAAAAATGGTCAGCCAACGCGTTTTCGAACTCGCAACGAGGCCACCCCAGCTTTTAAGGAAATTCTTCACTATTTCAAATCCCTTCCCTGAAAAATAAAATCCTTTTATAATTATATATACTGGATAGTTAATTAATCAAGCAGTATTTTTGTATGTTATAATATTGTCACGAAAAACACGCTGGAGTTGGATGAATAATGGAAAAGAAACAACACCGTTCCCTAGGTCGTCCGCGCAAGGAACAAGGTGCGGTCGCAACAAAAGATATCATATTACATACGGCAACAACGCTATTTTTGGAAAATGGGTTTCCGTCCATTTCCATGGATGATGTAGCGGAAAGCTGTAATGTTACAAAAGCGACCGTTTATTATTACTATAAAACAAAAACAGATTTGTTCACCGCTGCCATGGTGCAATTAATGACCAACATCAAAGAAAAATCTGCCGCTATCTTGACGACAAATGAACCGTTCAAAACTAAATTATTTCATTTTGCGAAGGGTCATCTGCAAGCAACAGTGGACATTGATATTAATGTATTCATGAGAGAAGCAAAACTTTCCCTGTCCAGAGAGCAGCTTGAACAGATGGAAGAAACTGAAGAGGCTTTATACAAAGAACTTGAAACTGCATTAGCTACAGCAATGAAACAAGGCGAGATCCCCAAGACGAATACACGGCTTGCAACTTTGATTTTTGTGAACTTATTAACCGTCAGGAATTCAATGGATGAAGATTTTAAACGTACCTTTTCTTCCACGGATGATTTAGCTAGAGAAATTGTGGATTTTTATTGGAGTGGGATTTCTAGAGGAGCTTCAAGTTCCTGATTAATTTGCCTCCCGGATGATATATAACTTAAATAAAGCCCAAGTGCACCAACACTTGGGCTTCATCATTTTCATATTCTAAGATTATTCTGCTTGTATAAAATAACGTGAGCGGGACTATCTAAGTTCCATGATCTTCTCCACTGAAAAGTAGACTACATTTTTTTAATCGCTTCAATCAGCTCCCCAGCTTGTTGCCACAAGGCAATGTTATCCAGAACATAGGCATTCGCTTCCATGTCTTGGATATTTGCCACTTTGTCTCTCTTCGTCCGAAGCTTTGTTTGACCAGTTAAAAAATATTTGACAAACGGGTTCTGCTTCATTGCTTGTTTCAATAGTTTCTTTGTTTTTGCTGTGATTCCATCTCGGAAATAATGCAGCAACACATTGTTGAAAGCAAATTCTACAGACGCATCATCCTTATATTCAGTGACTAGCTTCCAAGCAGATTCATAATCTCCAAGTTCAAGATATAATCGCAATAGATAATATCTGATTCCCTGATTATCATTTGGGTTTAATTCAAGTAATTGTTCATAATGCTCTTGAGCTTTCGTCTTATCGCCATATTCATCAAGGAACATAGCAAGTCCTGCCTTTGCCCTCATAAAGGGACGAGTTTCCGTAATTCCCCAGAAATGTCCTTTATCTTCATGAAAATATTCTTTATCTAACTCTTTTTCAGCAAGGGAGAGCGCATAGGAATAAAGCTGATATTTTTCATTAGTTGAGCTTGTATCTTCCGCTTTCATTAAATATGCATCGGAAAAATCCGGATCAATTGCTAACGCTTCGTCAATAAGTTTCTTCCGGGCCTTTCCGCTCGTTTGAATTGCTTCAGCCAGTTTTTCTTCAGCGAGATCTCTAGGTGTCTCTAAAATAGGATCAAATAACCCAACACTTTCCAGCAACTGATCGACAAAGGCCTCCGCTTCTTCTTCTGATTCAAACTCCTGTTCCTCTAGAAGGCTTTCAACTTCATCCATAAAACTCTCCATTATTTCTGGATCCAGAAGGTCGTCCAGATCATGAGGTAAGTCCGCTTTTATGTTCTCCGCTGCTTCAGTGATCTGTTCTTCTAATAGCTCTTTCAATTTCTTTGCATTTTTAGATAATGTCGTAACACTTATCCCGTACTCTTCCGCCAATTCCTTTTGGCTATCCAATTCAATCCCAAGAATTTCACGCTGAATAACATACTCTAATGCCCCAGCATAAGATCCTACCTTTGTAAACATGGGCTGTTCCAATTCTGTAAAGTACTTCCAGAGTACTATCCCAGTTGAAATCACAATTTGAGGTGCTTCCTTTTGTTCCATATGTCTTGCGAAAAGCTCTGCAACCATTTCATAGGGTGGATAATCCCATTCGAGCTCACCGGTAACTGTTTCAAATTCAATGAATGCAGCTAATACATCAGGGTAGTTATTTATGATTTCCTCTTCACTCCATGTTTGGATCATTTCCAGAGCTTCTGGAGTCGTATCGGTGAACTCTGGTATCATCATAAAGAAATCATACAACTGAATATAAGGAAGCAAGAAGCCCATTAGATAACTTCCCTCTAAAAAATCTCTTTCTTCATCCCCTGCTCCTATAAGTTTGTACGTTTCTTGGGAACGCAAATCTTTAATTTCTATTTCGTCTTCTGTATTCGAGAGTACCTCATAAATCGAAGGAACCGTTCCCGACCATGATGCAAAAGTTCTCCTTACCCTTTCATTACTAATTTTCCACTTTTGTTCCATATAATATAAATCAAAAATCGTTTTACCATTTTGTATTGGTGCATGGAGAATAATCCAAGCACGGAGAATGGATGAAAAAACTTCTTTCTCTCCATCATCCGCTACTTGTAGTTCCTTATACTCTTCTAGTATTTCATCTAATTCTTTTTCTATAAAATATGAATAGTTGTGCGTGGCAAATTCTAATAAACCTATATGAAGGCGTTCCAATTCAGCATTATACCGTTCTGGACTAATTTCGATCACATTTGAAGCACCATGACATTTTTTATATTTCTTGCCGCTCCCACAGGGACATGGATCGTTTCTTCCGATATTCTTCATCAGCCTTCACCTCATTTTTGGGGTCTTTCTTTGTATTATGAAGATTAATTGCAGGGATTTCAAGAGATTTAGGGGAAGATAACTTGATACATTTTGAGTGCTTTCACATCAAATTCCTCAAAACTTCACGATCATCCATTCATTTCTCCTCCTTATGGTTGCTAGTAAAAATTCATCCGCTCGCTGATTTGCTTCAATTTGCCAGCCCCGGTCCGTATATACAATCATCGGTAGCTTATCTGAATAAAATATTTCAAGAAAATCATGCTCAATCATCCAATCTACTTTTTCCGTTATCGCTGCGATTGTTTCGGATTGAAAATAACCATAGACAGGTGATTTATCCAATTCTAATTCAAGCACTTTTTTCTCGCGGGATCCTTTAAGATTTTGGAAAGAAGATTTCTTCCACCTGTCGCGATCAGTTCATCCGCCGCTCTTAATATTGCCAGCTTTTCGTTTTTTGTTAAATTCATGACTTTCACTCCTTATTGATTGAGGTTACATCCCTGTATTCTCACACTGCAACCACAGATAAATTAGTTTAATTACAGATTGGGAAAATCCGGAATCTCATTAAAAATAGTATCCATAGAAAATGCTGCACACTTGATATGAGATGATTTTATTGTTTCATCATGCATGTAAACTTCATTTAATTCATAGATTGCTTCGTTTAAAATATATTGTTCTAAGAACTTCTGAACGGGATCAATAAGCCAATATTCAGGTATGTTATATTTTGCATAGGTATCTAACTTGTCCTTTCTATCGCGTTTCATAGATGAAGGTGATAAAATCTCAACAACTAAGTCTGGACTCCCTTCAATTCCACGATTGGTAACAAATTCTGATTTCCTTGTGTGTATCAGAAGTAAGTCTGGCTGCCTCACTTCATGCTTAGAGAGAATTAAATCTATTGGCGCTACGAAGAGAATATATTCATTTTGACAGCCTTGCCTTAATTGATATGCTATCTCTTGGCTAACTAATTGATGAATGGGATGAGGCGCTGGCGTCATAGCTTGAAGTATCCCATCAGCTAATTCATACTGCACACCATCATCAGCAAGGCTTGCATAATCGTCATAGGTTAGCGGCTCCTCGCGGATGACATTTTTTTTCTTTTTCGATTGCATATTTTCACATCCTTTTAGAAGATATGACAGGAAAAAAGCCTCACGTAGATAGAGGTGTATTTTAGATAGAAGTTTTTAAAAGCAAATCGTTCATTATGTATTCATTGTAATGCATTCCACTTATACCCTGCAATAAACACAGATCCGTTGAGGGTATATTAGGTTAATAAAATTTAAGTAAAAGTGTTAGTTGGCTTACATGATGGGGTGCGAGAGATTTTTGAGAAGTATAAATGGAGATACAACCGTTGAATGTGTATGATCTGTTTTCCCTTCGTTTGGTTCTTAGTGTTACAAACGCTTGAAGAGCGTGGCAGGTGGCTGACCTCATAACTTTATTTATTGAAAGGCATTACAAAACAGGGTATACTGCCATTAACTATAGGCAAAGACAACTAACAATTCCAGAAATATTTGTTTCTATTTTACCGCGTCTCACATAAATTTAAGGAGCGATAATGAGTATGACATTGGATAATAAGAAACATTCCTACGCCGATTATATTTTAGAAAAGGAAGAAACCTACGAGGTTATTGCCGGCGAGATTCTCAATATGTCCCTTCCTTCTCCTACACCAAAACATCAAGATGTCGTTGCTGAATTGACCGCTGAATTCAAAATGTTTCTTCGTGGGAAAGAATGCATAGCTTTTTCAGCTCCAATGGACGTTTGCCTATTTGCCACAGAAACAACAAAAAAAGAAAACATTTTCGACTGGGTACAGCCTGATTTATTTGTTATATGTGATCGAAAGAAAATAAAAGATACGAATATTGTCGGCGCCCCTGATTTCGTAATTGAAGTATTATCCCCCTCAACAGCCCGTATTGATCGCTGGATCAAATTCAACAGTTATGAGAAGGCGGGAGTAAAAGAATACTGGATTGTTGACCCAGCTAATATGTTTGTTGAAGTTTATAAACTTCGGGATACATCCTTTCATCAAGCGGGAATCTATGAGCAAGAGGAGAGCATAACAGTGGGAATTTTTCCTGAGTTGAAAATAGATTTGAAAAATATTTTTAAGGAAAGGGTTTAGGACGGTGGATCAGGTAGGTTCCTTGACCAATTACGGTCTAATGTAATTTATAATAATAGTTGCTAACGACATTAGAAGAAAAATACCAACGTTAATTAGTGTATGACCACATTCGAAAAAAAATGTAGTACCCTTCAATTTATAATATTATTTATTGAAAGGCATTTCAAAACGAGGTAAACTAACCTTAAGAAAGATATATAATAATAGCTCAGGTGCGTCTACACCCGAGCAGTTGCAACTACATGCCGTAAGATATACGGTGACCTATTTTAAATTGCGAATAAGTAACCGCCTTATCCTTTAACTGGGAAGAGCGGTTACTTATTTTATTGATGACAATAATTTAATACACTGTAATACATTGCATCCAACTTTGCAAAAGTAAATATTGTATATGCTATCACTTTAATTTTTCTCCACCTTTTATAGATTTACTTTAATAACATTTTTGTTTATAATAAATTTAATATAAGGGGGAGGGAGAAACCGATGGATGAGTATAAATTTACAGATGAAATGAGTGCAAGTATTGTAAAGGGAATCATGAGAGGATATAAAAGTTACTTAAATGAGCGTATTCAAAAGAAAAAAGAACTTATTATCAGCAGTGCATATGCATGGGTTCAAGGAAATCATATTGACCACTATGTAGCAATGGAGACAAAAAACTTAGGCATCAACTATATCCCCTCAAAGGCAGGTTATTCATGGGGATATTTACAATTTCAAAATATTAACGATAAAGTGCTCTTTTTAATTAAAAACGGGGCTGCAATCAAAAGGAATGTAACCAAAAAAAGAGCTAATCGGGAGGACAACTACCTCGAACAAATGGCAAGAAAATTCAATGGAAAAATCAATTTTTCCAGCAAAACAACTGTTAGTGAGCAATTAGATTTGTTTAGATTGTATGATCAGATTCAAGTTGTTCCCGACTTGATTGAAAGTGAAATAGAAGAACTAGAAGACCAAATTGACCGTTTTTATGTTGTTACCTATACACTTGATGAACAAAAAATGATTTCCGATATTTCTTTATGCCTCCCCCATCCAGATACTTTTAAATTGCACCGGGTTGATTCATTGACGAGATTTATTGATATAATCGATATAGAATTTACGGATGAAGATTTTGCAGGAATTAGGGATGATAAAGAAATTGATACACAAATAACCATTGGTGATTATGATATAGTAGTTGAAGACAAAGATAAAGCTAGTGACACAGAATAATAAAGGAGGAATGCAACATGTTTGTTGGTGATTCCTTAACCAACATTCGATTACTCCGCGGACTATCGAGAAAACAACTAGCTGAAGAGTTAGATCTAACAGAACAGTCCATCTGGCAGTATGAAAATGGGTATATCTCCCCCAGTTTACAAGTCATTAATAAAATGAGGACATATTTCAACGTCCAGCCAAAGTATTTTTATTCAAATCTTAACCTTTCTAATGAAATAAATGAACAACAAATCGCATATCGCTCAACCGTACGTAATAGCAGGCAGAAAACAAAATCGGAAACGGTTTATTTGGAATTTCTTAATTATGTAACGAATTATTTAAGTTCTATTATTACGTTTCCACCAAATCAAATAAAGGCAATAAAAGACTATGCCGTTAACTACAAAAGTAAAAACGCTGGTTATTTAGAAATGGATGAAATAATCGAGCATATCGCTTCATACGCAAGGAGCTCGATTGGGTTGAGCGACCAGCACAATGAAGACCTTCTATTTTTAATTGAGAAGAGTGGAGCCTTTATTTTCGAAAAATCATTCGGGTATACTGTTGACGCATGCAGCACCTGGTCAAGCGGTGGTATTCCTTATATTATCCTTGGAAATATTAAAAAAACTGCGGTAAGACGAAACTTCGATTTAGCACATGAATTAGGACATTTGCTCTTACATTACAAAATGGACATCACTGATTTAAACAATAAAGAATATAGCACAATCGAAAAAGAAGCAAATACGTTTGCAAGACACTTTCTTTTACCAAAAGAAGAGTTCCTGAGCGATTTAAAAACAGTGAGTAAAATTTCTAATCCCGATGCCTACAGCGATCTCAAGAAAAAGTGGAAAGTTTCAATCGCCGCTATGGCTTACCACGCTTACTCCCTTAATCAGATGACCTATCAACAATACAGATACTTTAATGCTTCATTGAACCGGAAGAATTATAAGCTGATGGAACCTCTTGATGATGAAATTGTTATAATGAAACCCGGTAAAATCAGAAGTTCGTTCGAAGCTATATTTGAAAAGGACGTACGGTCGGTGGAGGATGTATTGGGTTATTTAAAATTCGAGCTGAAGTCGTTAGCTAGTTTGCTTGATGTGGAGCAAGAGTTTTTTGAAAAGTATATGATAAAAGCGGAACATCCGAAAGTGTATGATTTTGTTGTGCAGGAGAATGGAATACTGTAAGGGATGTAAGCCGAGGGGCAAGGTGTAAAGACTTCTATCTCCGCTTTATATTTTGGTAAAGTTAGCATACCCGCCGTTGTAAATGATAATCATGAATGGGAAAGTGTCGAATAGGTGATTTAATACTAAAGGACTAGCTATCCAAACTCCTAAGCATAAGAAATAACCGCCTTATCCATTGGTTCGGAAAGGCGGTTATTTCTTACTTTTATTGATAAAATTTCATTAGCAAGCAAGTCCTGCCAACCTTCCATATCAATCACAACTGAATATGACCTATTCGAACTTTAATAAAATCCCTGTCTTATCATCCCTCTGTTTAAAACGCGGATACATCTCGCAATCCGCATCCCATTCCTCTCGTCTTTCAACCGCTGCTACCAATGAATGAAGCCCGTGTTCAAAAACTAGCTTAGCAGTTTCCATCCATATATCCGTCTCAGTTCCATCTGTAGGTAAAAGCAATCCGTCGCTGACAAGCAGAAGATCTGTAACTTTATGAAGCGGCAGTCTGCCATAGGAAATATATTCAAGCGCTTCTTCACTGCCGTCGATGATACCGTAACCCTCGTTTGTATTAAGTTTTTCTTTATTACTGAGTAAAATAGCATTTACAGATTGTTGGATTTCTTGCTGGCTGATTGGTGGATCTTCCTCCCGAAGGCGAACCATCTCTTTAATGGCTAAATCATCAAAGTAATGGATTCCATCGTAGGTCACACTTCGAATTTCGCCAGTTTTATATCTAAGAAACAGCATACAGTCACCAGCATGCACATACTCAAGATTTTTTCTTTCTGGATGAATTTTTACTGCAGCAATTCCTGCTGTACTTCGCTGACTTTTAGGTATTTCCGTGATAACAGGGCTTGCCAGTTTTCCGATATTTGTTTCATAATAATCAACCATTTTGGTACCAAGTCTCTCATTAGCTTGTTGAATAGATTGGTAGAGACTGCTGCTTTCGGTCATTTTTGACAGACCCTCTTGTAAGGTCTGAGAAGCGAGATAGCCCGGTGCGCCAAACAGGCCAGTAGCCCCGTCAATAGCCGCAAATACTTGTGCAGCTTCATTTACTACACAAGAGTCCTCGTTAATTTGGCTGTCTCCTTTTTTATATACTTTTTGTATTTTCATAATGATTTCCTTTCTGTAAGAGGCGGGTTTTTTCTTGTGTTTGTATGCGTTGTTAATTATTTAAAAATTGCCTTGTACAAAATGGGAAACTATTTGTTTGTTTTATTATAACTCAACTTTCAGTCTGAAACAGTATAATTAATCAGTACGATAATCAGTACGATTGCTTCATACACAAGTACCTAAAAAAAAGAGCTGCCACTTTCAATAAAGTGGTGGCTCGTTTTTATCTTGTGATCAGACCGTTAACCGTGCAATCTAAATCAGCCGTTGGTCCGTCGGTCGAGAGAGACGGCGTACGCTTCATGACGGAATTTCAGGAATGGGTCGCCGGAAAGTTCAATTCCAGAACTTACAACGGTGGGATCAAACAATAGATTCTCTGGTGTTCCAGTCTGTTTGCTGATTACGGAAAGCCGTCCGATTGAAATTTTCGTCCTTGCTTCTGGCCAAGACTTCGAAGGATCATCAATCGGATCCCCCTCCTCACCCAGCTGAATGATCAAATCAAATGAGATGGGGCCTCTTGTCAGTCGATCATCCAGTTCTTCCATCAAGTAATCATGGGATGTCTCCTTAGCTTCTCTGCTGGTGAGTGTATGCTTATCGAGCATCGGATGCCACTCGTACCGGACTGGCTGCTTCATTCCTTCTTTATTTACAAAGTAGAAAGCGTGCAGCGGATAATAGGACAGTTCCGAAAAACTGGCAGGCGGATGACTTTTTAGTTCCTTTACTTTCAGCAGAGCTTCCTTACTGTCTGGGTAGCGAGTAAGCAGATTTTTGAGTGCCATCCTTTTGTCCGTTTTATCGTCGGTCAGTATTTTAATCATTTCGATAAAATCTTCCGGACTCTCAGCAGGGAAGAGAGGAATCGATACACCGATCAAATCATTGTGCCCGCCATCTGGCAAGTTGAATTTAACGGCCATCCCTTTTACTGGGGACAGAATGTCAGCTGCCGTCGGATTCGTAGAACTGTTTGAAAAACGGACAGTTGCGGACACTTCTTCTTTCTGTAGATGGGGTGCCGTCGTATAGGGCACGGCATTTCCATTCGGTACAAACTTCGCGTCATACACTTGTCCTTTTGCATGCGCCCGGCGAGCCGAAGGGAATGTACCCGCTATTTTTTCAAGCGTATCGATGGCATCTTCGGTTAATGGTTTCTGTTTGTGATTAGTCATGGGGATCTCCTCTTTTATATACTTTAGCTGTCAAGGTGGTCTTAATAACCCTGCACGGCATCAATCAGGTCGTTGAAGGCTTTCAAACTGCGTTCGCCGCGCCAAATGTCACGTACAGTAGAGTTAGGGTACGCACAATACCAGCCAGTAGCAGTCACTTGATGCTTGGCAATAAAGTCTTTGATTGTCGGATCATTGATTCCCGGATAATCTACAACTTCCGAAAAGAAATGGTCGAGTAGCTCCGGAATCTTCGTGCCGAAATCGTCAATATAAGCATCCCAGTCACCATCATAGGCGGTCGCGAACAACAACCGCTTGTCATCATCAAAAATCACCCAGCGCATGTCATGAACAGTTGCTATTCGGGCCATAACTTCCATTTGGTCCGGATTATTTGAAAGTTTTTTTCGCAGACGTTCAGCACCGCCTTCTTTCAAAGGAGCGATGACGGTCAGTTCTGAGACTTTACCCAGTCGCAAGCCGACCCGACCTGCAGTTTCCATCTCAATTGCTTGATTTTGTTTGTTCTCGTTGTTTTCATTTGTCATTGTTGTTAACCTCCGAAATAATAAATTATTTTTCACCCAACTCAGAAATCCATTTTAATGCAGAAATACTGGGAATAAAGAAATATGATCCTCCTTTTGTTACAGAGAAAGCAGGAATTCCGTGCATTCTTTTACGGAATGGCTCCTCCGGGATGGTATACATACCTTCACCGGCTTTGTTGCCTGTAATAGGGTCTTCTTCAGACAGTTCAATGAAATTGCCGTCATTCAGCCAGGTTGATTTGATGAATTCATATTGGCGGGAGAGCGAGGTGCAAATCCCTGCAAAGATTAGTCCTCTATCTTCCCCATCGTCTGCAAGCTCACCTTCAGGAAGGGGCGGACCATACATGGTAGAGCGCCGGAGCAGACGATGAATATTTACATCTGCAATTGAGTCCTCCAGGCTATCCCGCGGATTAGCTCTTCTAACATGGGAGCTCAAAGGGCATTTGAGCCCTTTCGGATCGTCTTTGTACAGGAAATCATTCCGTACATTCTCGTCCAGTGCAAGTTTTGGATCGTCCTTATCCGGTGACAAGGAAAGAGGAGTTCCGCTTGGCCACCTGCCGACCATTTTTGCCGCAAGTAATTCACGCTCTTCATCAGTTTCTCCTTTTTCGTGCAAGTACGAGCGAAAGGCCGCGACCCGCAAATGAATTTTCCGCAGCGCCATATAACTGCCATTATTCCCAAGTATGTTCGGAGTCGGACCCTCCTCGATATTCCCTTTTTCATTTTCTTTTCCGATGATGAATTCTCCCGCCTTGAGAGGGGTCTCACCTTTTAATGGCGGATGCAGCTCATTTCCTTCAATTGCCGGGTTGCTGATCCCCTCCGTAAACCCCATATGGGACAGCCCATTTTCCGGTGAACTGACGCTAAATTCGTACAGCAGCGTAATTCCATCCAACTCATCGTATACCTTTCTCGCACGGTCCAGAGCTTCCTTCAACCGCTCCTCATCGGGTGAGAAAATAGCAATCGCTAAATGCAACCGTTCTTCTTCAAAATAATCTTCCCAGTTTTCGGGTGCACTTTCGTTGTAATCTCCCAGCTTTTCAGCTCGTGAAGACATGCCTTCCCTGAATTCAGCCGGAAAACTTTCCAAAGACTCTTTTGGAACACCGAGCTTTTCCAGACCTTTATAGGTCAAGGCACCATTAACCCAAGCCCCATCCGATGGTTTTTCCCAACGATTGGCAGAGGTGATTTCAGGAAGGAGTTTTTTTAGAACACTACGTCCGCTCTTTGGATCATCTATTTGTAAGAGTAAATACATACCAACATACTTTTCAGGGCGCTCCTGCAGTAGGATTCCTTGTATGTCATCATAGTCAAGACTCGCCATAGATCTTCTCCTCGTCGTTAATTTAGCGCGATAAAGCCTACTTTTTCGCTATGTCTTAAGTATGCCCCTGAATGCCCTTGAATATTTATTTTAAAACAAAAGAAAGAGTGAGTGGTCTGTATCAAAAGATAGGAGTTCTTAGTGTAATTTATTTCAAAAAAACATAATTGAAGTGTTCTCCCAATCAACTGTCCGTATTGATCGCTGGAATAAATTCAACAGTTATGAGAAAGTGGGAGTAAAAGAATACTGAATTGTTGACCGCTAATATGTTTGTTGAAGTTTATGAACTGTGGGATACATCAAGCAGGGATTTATGAGCAGAAGGAGAGCGTAACTACTGGAATTTTTCCTAAGCTGAACATAGATTTGAAGAATATTTTTAAGGAAAGGGTTTAGGACGGTGGATCAGGTTCCTTGACCAATTACGAACTAATGTAATTTTGTATAATAGTTGCTAACGACATTACAAAAAAATACCAAAGTTAATTAGTGTATAACCTCATTCGAAACAGAAATGTAATGCCCTTTCATTTTAAAATACTATTTATTTATTGAAAGACATTTCAAAACAAGGTATACTAATCTTAAGAAAGACATATAATAATAAAAGCTCAGGTGCGTCAACACCCGATCTATTGCAACTACATGCCGTAAGATTTACGGTGACCTATTAATCAAGTGAATAAGTAACCGCCTTATCCTATGGCTCGGGAGGGCGGTTACTTATTTTTATTGGTGACAATAATCGCAATTATCGCTACGATTGTTCCTAACGATACTACAATGAAACTTCCAAAATCAATTAATAATTTAATTAATTCTAGATATGTCACCATCTTACCACCTCCCTTCTCAGGGAAATGGTCACCGCCCATCCTACTTATGTAGTTGCTAGGTTAATATTACCATTTTTCATTTGAATTGGCTATCATATTTTGTTGCTATGAATGACTATCACTATTATAGTATTATACTCTATTGTAAGGCTTTACAAAACGAGGTATACTGTCCTTAAGTAAGCTAAATTTAAGAATAACTCAGGTACGCTGACTCCTTAACTACTGCAACCGCGTATTCTCCCAGAGATATTGTTAACAACTATTCTTCCAGTACTGCAAATCTCTTTTTAGTTTGTTGTTAATCATTTAATTGAATGGAGAGACATGCGATGACTGTGTTTAGAAAAATTGCAAACAGTGAAATCTTATACAAGGTGATGGATTCACCCGATGACCTAAAAAATAAAGAGGTTGAAATAATTGTATTTCCGCATGATAATCATAATAGTTTACTTTTCCTCTCCAAATTCAAATAAGCCCTAATTCCAGCAATAGGAATTAGGGCTATATAATTGATTCCGGATTATAATATATATTTACTAGTGTATTTAACACGATTAATACTATTAAAATCAACATTTCAATTGCTTAGCGTAGTATAAATCAAATATCTCTTAATATATTAAAATTACAGGAGAAATTGACTAAATATACTTAGCATTTAGCTCTACATCTATAGATTCTGACCAATAGCACATAACTTGTAAGTGTAATATGTATGAAAATATATTTTTGCGAAAAAAGGCGGTGAGAATAATGAAGAAATCAATTGTAGACTATGCAATAGTAAAATAAAAGGGAATGCCACTATTTTATTTTTATTCGGATATTGTACAAATCATTTATGTAAATTTACTTCCCCTATTTTTATCGAAAGGGCTCTTTCAAAAATGTTCTAAGTAAAAAGAGACTCCAGCCAAAACTAGAGTCTCTTTTAATTTGAAAAATTATTGTAATAACTGTAAAACACCTTGTGGTTGTTGGTTGGCTTGCTTCGCCGCTATGCCTTTCGATCATAGAATAGACTATATCTTCACCCTTATATTCATAAGGGGCTGGGCACTTCGAATGATTGATTGCAATCACCCTACGAATCTCATTGCCTTAAGCTTTGCTGTTAGGCAGTGCATTCTAGTCGTTGAACCTTCGCCAGGTTTTCACCTTAGGCGCTTGGCTGCTGATTATCCATTGTTACATTGTTTTGATTTTCGACCTTCACGTTTGTCGTTTCCGACTGCGTTGTGGTACAAAACACTTTAGGAACTTCCAGCAATTCACCCAGTTATTCTCTAACCCGTTACCAGATTAGACGCCCTTCTCAACAATTACTGTAAGAGTTGTAATACTCCCTGAGGCATTTGTTGAGACTGAGCTAACATACTTTGTGCCGCTTGTGAAAGGATATTGTTCTTAGTGAACTCCATCATTTCTTTCGCCATCGTGCGAACATTTGCTTTAACAAATGACTAGACTATATCTTCACCCTCTAATTTTAGTAGGGGCTGGGCACTTCGGATTCAGATGGGTTTGCGGCTCCATCTTTCACCTACGAATTTCATCACCATTGCATTAGCATTAGGTGGTCTATTCTAGTCGTTGAACCTTCTCCAGAGTTTCCTCACAGGAGCTTGGCTGCTGATTGCCCAATCTTGTCTTTTTTCGAACCTTCACGTCTACTGTTTCCAGTTACGTTGTAGTAAGACAAGCTCTAAGGGTTTTCCAGCAATTCACCCAGTAATAATCGCTAACCGTTCCCAGTTAGGACGACTGTGCCTCATTCTGCATTAAGCAGCTTCGGCATAATCAACGTCACGGATACGTGATTCTGCTGCAGTTAAGTTTTCTTGAGATGCCCCTAAGTTATTGATTGTGTGATCTAGACGGTTTTGAACAGCACCTAATTTAGAACGCTGAGTTGAAACGTTTTTAATAGCGGAATCAATAAGTGCTAATTGCTCATCGTATGCTTCCGTATCTGCTTCGAGTACGCCTTCCGAACCTTCAGTTACAAATTCAGTTACATCGATTAAACTACCTTCAGCAGTACCATCAGTTAATCCTAACCCTTTTGCTGACATATCATTAATATTAACACTTAACTGTTGTCCTCCATTAGCACCAATTTGGAAAACTAATTCCGTATCAGCATAATCACCGGTTAGTAAGTCTTTACCGTTAAACTGAGTACGATCTGAGATACCTTTACTTGCTCCTTCAATTCCACCTAATTCTTCCATCAATGCATTAATTTCATCTTGAATTGATTGTAAATCATCTGAATCTTGTGTACCAGTGTTTCCTGCTTGAACTGTCAATTCACGCATTCTTTGAAGAATTGAATGAGTCTCACTCAATGCACCTTCTGCAGTTTGGATTAGAGAAATCAAATTTGTTATCGTAGTGGCATTTAATCCGCTACCTCTTTATGTTTCCATAAAGTTCAGATCATATCTTCATCCTCTAAAGGATGCCCCGCGCTCGTGGGTAAGTTATTGGTATGTATCCTCACTACCTGATCGTTACACCTTCCTAGCTACACTCATCCGTACAATTCACTAGGCTTGGCTCGGTATTGCCCACCATCCACACTGCTTGTTTGGTTTGGGGTTCTACCGAATTCACGGGGTTATCATCTAAGCATTACTACTTAGAGCGGCATTTCTAGTTTACCGTCTTGAGCGTTTTTACCCGCCATTTCTAATCCTTGGATTTGAGCACGCATTTTCTCAGAAATTGCAAGACCAGCTGCGTCATCTCCAGCTTTGTTAATACGAAGACCTGAAGAAAGCTTCTCCAATGAATTTTGTACTGCACCTTGGTTTGCTCCTAATTGGCGATGTGCGTTAAGAGCTGAAATATTGTGATTGATAATCATGTTCAATCTACCTCCATGTATTTTATTGTCTAGCAAGCCACATCCTTGTGAGCTTGCTGATCTATAATAACTTCACATTTTGTGAAATTATTACCTATTTAATTAGAACTGTCAGGAGTAATTCACAGCCGAAATTTCTACCTATGAACAGGTTGAATGGCCATAGCTGTATCTCTTTCCTGCTGTTCTGTTTCTTATATCGGCAAGTATTTTAGATTGTTTAATAAAAATACAAAATTTTTTTCTTTAACGACCTGCCTATTATTTCAACTTAACTTTGATAGGATATAATCCGATATAAAATATTGAATGATCGATTTTCAATAATGTTAAAAGACTTAGAGGTGTAACTAATGAAATATGATAAGCAATTATTTCAAGTACAAAATATTTTAGATACATTAATAGAAGCAACGGACCATTTTGCAGCTTTAGCTAAAAAGAAAGAATTGAATCAAAGTGTTTATATTTTCAGTTCAATAGTTGAAGGCTCACAATCTATTATCCTTATACTTAATGGAAAAAACAAAAAGCTTTTTTCTGATCACCTAGTCAAACTGGAGAAATACCTGCTTATGATTGCAAATGAACTCGAGGAACAAAACTTTATAAAAGTCATGGAAATCATTCAATTTTCACTACGACCGCAATTTATAAATATAAGGCAAATATTTATAAACAAATTTGGTAATCAGCAAAAAGAAAAAGAGATTTCAATCGGTGTGTTTAATAGTTGGGCAAGTCCCCTTAAGTTTTATCCAAAAGAACGTATTAATGCAATGGTTAGTGAAAGTGTAAAACAAAATTCCGTATTATATTTCTTTAGTTCACAAGATGTAGATTTTGAAAATAATCAAATACACGCGGATACCTATCAGAGTAATAATTGGGTACGTGTTACTGTTCCTTTCCCTGATGTCATAAATAATGTAGGTGTAGGAAGACAAACTCATACAGAGCGTAAATTAAGACGAGTTATCCCATTCACAAGTTTTCACGTTGGTAATAAATATACATTACCAAAACGGATGTTGAAATATCGCAAATTCGCCGAACTATTAGTTCCGTTTACCGTTTGTATCAACGAATCTACTACATACCGTTTTTTAGAAAAACATAACCGTGTAGTATTTAAGGCATTAGGAAGTAACCGCGGGGAGAATATATATTTTGTTACGAAAAAAAGTACTCGTTTTGTTATTTTAGACCAGAAAAAAGAGATGATTCTAAACTCATCTGACTTCAACCAATGGATTTACGATATCATTTTAAAAGAAAAAGGCAGCTATATTATTCAAAAATACATTCATACTCGAACAAAAGATGATGAGCCTTATCATTTTCGTGCCCATGTCCAGAAGAATGGTGAAGGTAAGTGGCAATTAACACACATCTATCCACGTATCGGTAATAAAAAAACAAACTTGAGTAATATTAGTACAGAAGGAAGAGTGGAAGATTTCCCAGTATTTCTAAGGGAACAATACGGTGAGAAACAAGGAGCATTATATGAAGAAAAAATCCTTAAACTTTCCATTGATGTCTCCTCTCATCTTGATAAATTATATGGTCTAGCGTTGGATGAATTAGGTCTTGACTTTGCAATTGATGACACTGGTCGTATTTGGATGCACGAAGCTAATAACGGTCCGCAAACAGCATATCATGAAGAAAAAAGAGCAGTAAATACAATTGCTTATGCTAAATACATTGCGGAGAATGGCATCATGTATACAGACCCCAGAACACAAGCTGCAATAACAAAAGGACAATTCCAAGCTAAAATGACAGATATCCTTTACAGACCTGCCGATAACCAAAAAATTATCGGTCTATTAATTGGTAAACAAACAGAGCATAAGTTTGTACTTGAACTGGATAAGTTTGCAAAGTTAAATCATATGATATTATTTCAGTTCACACCAAAAGATATTGATTACGATAGTGGACTGATTAGAGGTAAGTTCCTTGATAATGAAAGGTGGACTACAAAAATAGTTGAATACCCTGATATGATTATTGATTATTTGAAAATAAGAGGGAAAGCTGAATCAGCATTCCTTTATGAAGAATTGGAAGACATACCCTTTACAAACGAATGGGCCGTTTATTCGAATAGACAGTCATCTATATTGGACAGTCTAAAAGGAAACTTTAAATCAATACCTGATTTTCAACCTATTAAAAAACTGCGTCACATATTTCAATTTATTGAGGAATACAATAATGTGCAATTGAAGCCTGAAATAATGGTAAAACCAGCTATTGCAATCCAACCCACAAAAGATAAAAATTATTTAGTTTCGTCAGGGTCTCAGTTAAAAACATATCGAGAAATAGAACTTAGGAATTATATTGAAGATTTATTAGAAAAAGAAGCGTATATTGTATGTGAGGATTTAAGAACACAAAGATCGGAAAATATCTTCGAAGAGATTCATATTCATTTAATGAAAGATGCTAAAAATGAGTGGTATTCTGTTACTCAATATGTAGAAGTGGAAAAGTATACAGAAGCTAATAGAATCGAAACCGAACAAATAGATCTCACTCAACATATTAGCTCATTATACAACACTGATAATGTAGATAAACTCCTACAAAAAATAAAAACATTCTCCTTTAATGCAGCTTCTGCATTGGAAGACTTTAGTGAAACTCAAATAGATGAACTTGCTCTTATCTTATCTATAGACGAGAACCAAGAAGTGAAATTAATAGAAATCAACCCAAATGGACCTAAAACTGTTTATGATGACACAGCTCTTGCTAAGTCAACAATAAATTCCGCAGAATCACTTATCTTGAACAAATAGAATCTTAAAGTAATGCGTCCATCTACTAGGCAGAAAACAAGATTTTGTTCTCTGCCTATGGTTATTTAAAATGAATAATACAACAATAAAGAAAACTGCATTCTGAACTTTCAACACGGTAACTTCTTGGAGGGTAATGATGGAAGAAAAAACAACACTCAAAAAAACATTAAAACCACACTGGGTATGGGCTATTGCACTAGGCTCTTCCATCGGCTGGGGAGCTTTTGTACAACCTACTAATTGGATTGCACAAGCTGGACCACTTGGTGTTATAATAGGTTTTTCAATCGGATCCCTACTTATGATGCTTATTGCAGTAAGTTATGGATTTCTAATTAGAAAATTTCCTGTTTCCGGTGGAGAATTTGCTTATGCATATTTAAGTCTAGGAAGAACCCATGCATTTATTAGTGGCTGGTTCCTAACACTAGGGTACATATGTATTGTCGCTTTAAATGCCTCTGCCTTAGCATTGATGTTTAAATTCGTTTTCCCTAGCTTTGTACAAAATATGAAAATGTATGAAATTGCAGGCTGGGATGTTTATTTTACAGAAGTAATTATTGCCACAATTGCACTTGTCCTATTTTCGTATTTGAATGTAAAGGGTACTGGGTTAACAGGAAGTATCCAATTTATTTTCTGTATAATTATGCTTTTAGCCGTAGTGCTATTAACAGTTCTTGTCAGTGCTTCTCCTGTGGCTGGACTAGAAAATATAAAACCTTTATTTAACCCAGGTATCTCAAGCTATGCTGCAATAATATCAATTGTAGCAATTGCACCTTGGGCATATGTTGGCTTTGACAATGTACCTCAAGCTGCCGAAGAATTTAATTTCTCATCTAAAAAAGCTTTCAGTCTTATCATCTTTGCTTTAATTGCAGCCGCACTACTTTATAGTTTAATGATACTTACTACAGCGATGGCTGAACCATGGGTAGAGTTTGTCGGTCAGCCTCATGCTTGGGGTACAGCGGTGGCAATTAAGAATGTACTAGGTACATCAGGTACAATTATTTTAGTAACAGCATTAAGTATGGGAATTTTTACTGGTCTAAATGGATTTATTCTATCTTCTAGTCGGCTATTATTTGCCATGTCTCGCGCAAAGGTACTTCCTGCTGCCTTTTCTAAAATACATCCAAAGTATGGTACGCCCTATATCGGCATTATATTTATATCTATTATTTCCCTAATCGCTCCTTGGTTTGGAAGAGAGGTATTGCTGTGGATTGTTGATATGTCGTCAATTGGGGTATCTATTGCGTATCTTTACACCTGTTATACAGCATATACTCTTTTCAAATGGTCTCCTAATCAAGTAACAAAACCTGGAATGCAATTTGTAGCACCTTTTAAAAAGTTCCTAGCTTTAATCGGGGCTTTTTCAAGTATTATCTTTATATCATTATTATTAATTCCAAGTTCCCCGGCATTTTTAGGTATTGAATCTAGAATTGCTTTATGTGTATGGGTTATTTTAGGACTTGTTTTCTATCTCTTTAAACGAAAGGAATATAACGCCATTCCCGAGGAAGAATTGCGATATCTTATTATAGGAGATGAAATTCCTGATGGGATGAATAAACAATAAACCTAAATAGATTCAGGTCTTGGTGTTGGTTGGGTTTTACTTTGACTTACCCCACATTCTATACAATATTTCAACTTGCTTCCCCTCTCTTTTTCATAAAAAATAGGCAGCTCATCAAAGCAATATTTGCATTGATGAGCTGCTTTTCAATTTTCTTACCACCCATAAGATGTTAGGTCTTCGATTTGACTGATAAAGTCCATTAAGACCGCATCAGCAAGCAGGAAACAGATAAAGCTGATTAATAGAACCGTTGCCAGACTAAAGTATATTTTTTGTCCATTTGGGTTGACCTCGGAAGCTTTCTGATAAACATATAAGACAGGAACATATGAAAATATCATTACTAGTGAAATAACGAGCGTAAAGAATGTTAATTGATAAGAACCAATCAGTCCACCGAGCACGGCGACTAAATTTAATGCAACGAACGGAACATAGATCGAGCCATACTCGGCGATAATTTTTTTAAATGAGTCCTGATTTTTCGCAAGTTTCGTCATTGCAAGAGCACTTCCGAACGTAATCGCAATTAATATGAGCGCAAAGAAAAAGAGCCTTGGGACAATCCTGAAGAATGGAAGTGATTCACTCATCCAGCTCCCACCAAATGATTTAAATAAGGAGTTGCCAAGAAAATAAATGCTCAATGAGAAAAATAAAGCATATAGCCCGATGTTGATCAAGCTGTTCGCTAATTGTTTTTCACCAGATTGAAATCCACGGGCCGGGTTTTTTAATAAATGTAAAAAATAAGACCAGTAATGATTTAACCCTTCTTTAACCGCCTCTGCTGTTGGTTGTGCATTTCCTTCTATCGTTGCCGCCGCTGGACTCGACTTTGCTGTTGTTTGTTGCTCTACTTGTGCATTCCCTTCCGTAGTATTCGCTTGGGACGGCTCCTCCCCTCTTCTAGATTGCTGATTCGAGTTATCAACATCGTTTTGTGACTGCATCGCTGCGCCACATACACCGCAGAACTTCCCAGTCTCCTGCTGATGGTTACAACTTGGACAGACTAACATTGTACATTCTCCTTTATAATATTAACTATTCCTTTCGTACACTTGCCTTGATGATTTTATGTAAAGGAAAGTAGTTTTATAACCCTAGAAAAGAAACATATAAGTCTTTTAGACTATCTCAATTGATTATAGCAAAGTTCTTTCTAATTTAAAGCATTTTTTTAATAAAAATAGCTCCGAACCTTGTATATAAAATGAACCCTAGATAATAGACACTAATAAAAAACAGTCAGTCGCCCTCTATTATCTAGGATCTATTTTAGTTTTCTCGGAGCTGTTTTTTCACGTATAGATTGCCGTTTTAATTCAATACAATCTCTTCAAACCGGAATAAATTTGCCGGTTCAAGCTGGAAATCATCCTTCTTCCAAACGTTTTCCAGATAAACCATAGCAATGCTAGACTGCCTACTATCTTTTACACTTTCTTCAACTGCAATAACACTCTCAAATAACTCTGCAACCCACTTCGCAATATCCTTCACATAATAAGTCTTCAACTCATAAGCCATCTTCCTAATCTCCGCTACCCGCTTCTCAAACTGTCTTATCTCTTCCATTAATAAGTCCACCCAATCACGCACTAAATCCATTTCCCGAGATGCCTTAATATCCCAAAGTCTCTCCCGCATCTCCTCGACAAATACTCGCTCAACCTCATATTTCTCCATCAACCGTAACACTTCAAGCCCCAAAATATTTGCCGTCCCTTCCCAAACTGTTAAGACTTGGGCATCCCGTAGCAATCTCGGTGTCACAAAATCCTCAATGTAACCATTTCCGCCATGCATCTCAATCGCTTCATGGGCAAAGTGAACAGCCTGCTCCGCCGTTTCCTTTTTCATAACCGCCACATATAACCGGAATAATGTTTTTTCCCTATCCGTTGCTGTATGTTTCGTATCCTTCCCCAAAACCTTATCCATTAGCTCAATTATACGGAACATCGCATTCATCTCTACTTCCTGCTTGGCAACCATTTTACTAAGTGTCGCTTGTATCATCGGATAATCGATAAGCCTTTTACCAAATGCCGATCGCTGCTTAGCATAATTACGAGCTTCCAAATAAGCACGGCGCATAATTCCCAGTGAAGCAACTGCATTCGAAACACGAGACAAATTCAGTGCTTCTATCATATAATAAAATCCTTTTGTTTCTTCTCCAACAAGATAACCAACTGCGTGTTCAAATTCAACTTCGGCAGACGGCACCGCCCGAACACCGAGCTTGTCTTTCAACCTGCGAATTCGCAAGTTTGCTGCAGCCCGATTTTCTTCCCAGGGCACAAGGAACAAACTTAATCCCTTCGTTCCCTTCTCGGCCCCGTCAATACGGGCTAATACCATTGCAACACCGCAAGCGCCGGCATTACTTGCAAAATACTTTTCACCACTTATCCGGTAACTATCCCCTTCCTTCACAGCAGATACTTCATTCGCACCGACATCCGAACCACCCTGCCTTTCTGTAAGCAATGTCGCACCTTCATATAACTCAACATCCCCCGTTGAAAGAACATGCGGCAAATACTTTTCCCTTAGTTCGCCGGATGCATAATGGTCAATCAAATAAGCTGTTGCTTTTGTCAGCGTCACGGGACAGGCAAGACCAGGTTCTGTGTGGGATAGCAAATATTTCTGCGCATAAGAATAAACGTAATTCCCTTTCTGCCCAAAGGCTGGAATTTCCTTATGAACGTAACCGACAATACCTGTATTGTATGTCTCTTTCACTGATTGCTTATATCCCTCGTTCAACCAGACACGCGACACTTCATTCCCCATCTGGTCGTAGCGAATGAGCTTGGGCTCTCCTTCTCTATCCGTGTGAATCGCTCTCTCATCAATCGGTCCCGCGCAGAGCTCTCCGTATTTTTCCAATTCTTCATCCGCCCACTGAAAAAAGTCATCGGAGAGAGAATTCTGTAACAGTCGCCGGAGATTTGGGTCACCTTTATAAAAATTTTCTTTGTTTACTTTTTTCTTTATATCCAACATATTCAATCCTCCTTGCTGTAACTTTGCTCTTACTCTGTAACCTGCTTCCTTAACTGCTGTTTCTGTAGCTTACCGGTCGCATTCCGCGGAAGCTCTTCTAATGCTTCATAGAGTTTTGGAATCTTGTAATCTGCAATTTTACCTTGCAAAAATTTCTTGCATTCTTCTTTTAGATTTTCTACTTTTCCATCAAGCACGACATAAGCCTTCACCGTTTCACCCCAGTCCGGGTTCGGAGTACCGATTACGGCAACATCCGAGATAAGTGGGTGTGTGAGAAGAAGATTTTCGATTTCTTTCGGATAAATATTTACACCACCAGAGATGATAATGTCTTTCTTCCTGTCAATCATCCAATAGAAGCCATCCTTATCTTGTCGCGCCATGTCGCCAGTATAGAGCCAGCCGTCTTTCAGCACAGCCTTCGTTTCTTCCTCATTTTTATAGTATCCTTTCATATTTCCTTCACCACGCAGGATAATTTCACCAACCTCACCGGGTACCGTGTCTTTACCATTTTCATCAACCAGACGGATTTCACAATTAAGCGCCGCGCGATTTCCGATACTTCCGGCCCTTTCCTCATGATCATCGAAGCCTAGTAACGTCCCATTTGGTCCAGCTTCTGTTAACCCATACACGCAGATTAATCGGTCGGTAGCAAATTGATTTTTTATAAGTATGACTTCTTCCTTGGAAAGCGGCGCAGCTCCATAGATCCAATATTTCATAGAGGAAAGGTCATAGTTTTCAATTTCTGGATGTTTAGAGGTTGTTAGATAAGCAATCGGTGCTCCGAAAAAATGGGTCGTTTTTTCTCGGGAAACTGTTCCAAGCAACAAATCCGGTGTAAAGGTTGGTACAACAACATGAGTTGCTCCAACATAAAGACCTGCTACCATGAATAGATGCAGTGGTGCAGAGTGGCTAAGTGGCATCATATGAAGTATACGGCTTTCTGGCTTTAACTCCATTTCTACACAAATCGTAACTGCGACCGTAAGGATACTGCGGTACGTGAAAAGGACACCTTTCGGATTGCCGGTTGTTCCGGATGTATAAAGGATGGAAGCATCATCATCTTCTGTGAGACTGCATTTGATTTCTGTAGTTGAACCGCTTGCTAGCAGGTCTTCCAAGGAAAGCCAAGCCCTTTCCGCAGATCCAGTTTTGATGAACTTAATCTCTGAAGATTGTTCTGGTAAATGACGGACTTGCTCGAATATAAGCTCATGTGTGATAAATACGGAAGCTTCGCTGTCGTCTAAAATATACATGACTTCTTGTCCAATCAACCTTGCATTAATCGGAACACTGAGAGCTCCAATGCGCTGAACGGCAACATAAGCAATCAGAAACTCTTTCGTATTTGGCATTTGCAAGGCAACTTTATCACCTTTTTTAACACCCAAATCTTCGAGACTATGAGCGAACCGATTAACAGCTTCATTCCATTCACTGTAAGTGACCCTTTCTGAGGGCGTTACAATTCCTTCATGATTCGGATACTTCCTTGACATAACGGCTAACAGGTTAGGGATATTCATTTTTTTCACGCTCCAACTCATTTAATTTAGTTTGAAACTCGTCAAGCAACTGCTCCATCTCTGAACGTATTCGCAGTAATTCCTCTATCCGTTCGGTCACCTCCTCGATCTTTCCCTTCCCATATTCGATTGTCCGCTCGAGTTGCTTTCTGCCTGTCCGATCGAGGTCAAACAGCTGGATCATTTCACGAATCTCATCTAACTGGAAACCATATCGTTTTCCCCGGAAGATGAGCTTCAGCCTACCTCTCTCTTTGCTAGAAAATATCCGCTGTCCAGCTTCTGTTCTTTCTGGTTTTAATAGACCGAGTTCTTCATAGTAACGAATTGCTCTAGTCGTTATACCAAACTCTTCAGCCAGCTCTGCAATCGAATATGTCTTTGCTGTCTTCATAGCCATCACCTTTAATTTAATTTTCTTACAATTATAGTGTAACATTGACGTTAACGTAAAGAGCAAGAAGGAATTTCGGGACAGAGGGTCAGAGCATTTGTCCCATTTTGAGAATGCGGGTGCCTGGAACTTATGGGAATAAAAAACCTAAAGCAGATAAAAATATTGCGATTCATCCACTCTAGCTCTCACCTGGAATCAGAATTGCAACAATAAAATCCTATTCATCAGAAAATATCCCGTCGTTATTCGACAAAATTCGTCACTTGGATAGCATACCTTCCTTTTAACTATATGTTCATCCTACTTCTAACTTAACTCGAAAACGCGCACTTTTTATTTCGCTTTCATTCGTTAATAATCATGAAATAAAAAATGATTAGAACTAATGGGACAGATAGGCAGCAACTGTCCCACTTTCAACATTTTTCAATGAAGTCCACGAATTGGAATCCCAATTCTTGACTTTTAAATCCCCAGTAAATATATTTGATTTATATACTCAACAAATGAAGGATTCCAGAAAGCATTTTAGTAGTGTATTTTACAATTAATCATTAATATATAATGATGGGAATTTTTTAAGGCAGTATTCGATTTAGAGGTGGTGATTGCTTGGCTTTTATAAAACGTTCGTTCCTGCAAATTGTTCCGACGCTATTTATTCTGACGTTGATTGTCTTCGGACTCGTTTATGTTGCGGGTGATCCGGTCGTCAGCATGCTTCCGGAAAATGCTACACAGGAAGACCGTGCCGTACTAGAAAAAGCGCTTGGATTAAATGAACCTTTTTACGTGCAGTATGTAAATTACATAAAGGATTTAGTAACAGGGAATTTCGGTCAGTCGCTACAATACCAAGAGCCGGCACTGGACCTTGTGATGGAACGGCTTCCGGCAACACTCGCCCTCTCCCTGATGGCTTTAGGTGTTGCAATTGTGATATCGATTCCCCTTGGTATTTTTGCTGCATTAAAACGAAATACGGTGCTTGACTTTCTCATTTCCGGCGTTTCGATCGTTGGAAAGGCGATGCCGAATTATTGGATTGGGATTATGCTCATTCTCTTCTTTGCGGTTATTATCCCGATTTTCCCAGTTTCCGGTGCGGAATCACCGATTCATTTCGTCTTGCCGGCGGTGACGCTTGGGGTTGCACTTGCAGCTGAAATTACGCGACTAATTCGCGGTAGTGTACTCGAAGTAATTGAACAAGATTTTGTCCAGACGGCCCGTAGTAAAGGGCAAAAAGAAATAATCGTCATTTTACGTCATGTATTTTTAAATTCGCTTATACCTGCTGTTACTATTATTGGATTACAATTTCCTCAACTAATTGGCGGGGCTATTGTTGTGGAAACTGTCTTTTCCTGGCCTGGTGTAGGGAGATTATTACTCTCTTCCATTGAAACGGGTGATATGGCGGTAGTTCAAGCGATTGTCTTTATCATTGCCTTAATTACGATTGTGGCTAATTTATTAACCGATGCCGTTTATCGAATCCTCGATCCGCGGATTAAATATAAGTAGTTTGGAGTGAGGTGTAATGAGTAAAAACAGCCCAATAACAAAGACATTCACAAAAATACGCAACTTTACTTCACCTCTAGGACTCATTGGATTGATTACCGTTACCATTATTGTCCTTTTGGCAATTTTTGCTCCGTGGATTGTACCGCATGACCCGTTTGCCATTGATGCAACAAAGCGCCTCATCCCTCCCTTTTGGGTAGATGGCGGATCGACCACTTATCTTCTTGGTACAGACCATGTTGGGAGAGATATATTAAGCAGGCTTATCTATGGTGGCCGTGTATCCCTTCTCGTAGGATTATTTTCTGTAATCATTTCAGGAGTTATTGGACTTCTTCTTGGTCTTTTAGCTGGATACCTCGGCGGAACTTGGGTTGATCATGTGTTAATGCGTGTAGTTGATGCGATTCTGGCTATTCCAACATTACTGCTCGTTCTTGTTGCCATCGTCGTTTTTGAACCAGGACTCATCACGCTTATCGTTGTCATTGGACTGACAAGCTGGCCGCAATATACGAGACTCGTCCGTGGCGAAGTATTAAGTGTGAAACAGCGAGAATTTGTCCAATTAGCATATACGCTTGGAGCGCCTCACACGTATCTGATTAGGCGGCATATTTTACCAAATGTCGTGTCATCGTTTATTGTTGTGGCAACAATCGGGATTGCATCTGCTATTTTAACGGAGTCTTCCTTGAGCTTTTTGGGCCTTGGTGTGCAGCCACCCGATATTACGTGGGGCGGAATGTTAAATGATGGCCGGAATTATATTGCTACGAGTTGGTGGATTGCGACATTTCCTGGACTTGCGATTACGATCACCGTTTTGGCAATTACCTTCGTCGGTGATTGGTTCCGCGATGTGCTCGACCCAAGATTAAAACAAGGAGGGGAAGGAAATGAGTGAACCGCTCCTATCTGTTAACAATCTCGTTATACAGTTTCCTGCAAGAGATAAGGACAAAATAACCGTCGTTCATGACGTATCTTTTCATGTCAATCAAGGAGAAGTCGTCGCCATTGTTGGTGAAAGCGGCAGTGGGAAAAGCATGACATCCCTCGCCATAATGGGATTGCTTAAAAGCGAGGGCGAAGTTGCAAGTGGTGCCATCCATTTTCAGGGAAGAAACTTGCTCGCCTTACCAAAAAACGAACGGCGCAAAATTAACGGGAAAGACATGACGATGATTTTCCAAGAACCAATGTCATCTCTTAACCCGATGCTCCGAATCAAGACACAAATTGCCGAAGCGTTAAAAATCCATCATCCGGATATATCGAAAAAAGCAATTCAGGAAAAGAGCATTGATTTATTGCGCCAAGTGGAAATAAACAATGCAGAAGCTGTTGCAAATCGATTCCCCCATCAATTATCCGGGGGAATGCGGCAGCGGGTCATGATTGCGATTGCTATCGCTAATGAGCCGCAACTTCTCATTGCGGACGAACCAACAACTGCCCTAGATGTTACTATTCAAAAACAGATTTTATCATTAATCAAGAACTTAAACCGCAAAAATGAGATGGGGGTTGTTTTTATCACCCATGATTTAAGTGTCGTCGCCGATATTGCCGATCGGGTTCTCGTCATGCGCCAAGGGAAGATTGTAGAAGAAGCAACTGTCTTTGAACTGTTTGACAATCCGCAACATCCTTATACGATCCGCTTATTGAAAGCAATGCCTACACTTGAAACGGATACTGATACGATTGATTCACTTATGGATGATCCTGCACAACTTGAGAGACTAGAGGATGGCCCCTTTCAAACAATAAGTGACACCCATTTTGTACGTAAAAAGGCAGGTGCTGACGATGAAGGCTGAGGAACATTTACTCGAAGTAAAGGGATTAAGAAAACACTTTTCCGATCAAAAAGATGGCCCCATCTTAAAAGCGGTCGATGGGGTGAATTTTCATGTAGAGCGCGGGGAAACGCTTGGAATTGTCGGTGAATCTGGCTCAGGTAAATCAACCATCGCTAAAATGATTATGCAGCTTGAAAAACCGACAGAAGGAGAAATCCTTTTTCACGGAAAAAATATAACAAGTTTAACCAATACCGAGAAGAGAAAGCTCCAAATTATTTTCCAAGATCCCTACGGTTCGCTAAATCCCCGGATGAAAGCGAAAGATATCGTTACCGAGCCCTTCTTTATTCATGAAAAAATGCCAAAAAGGGAACGGTATGAACAAGCTTTAAAACTTTTACAAGAAGTAGGACTTGATAAAGAACATCTTAATCGTTATCCGCATCAATTCAGTGGCGGACAACGACAACGTCTCAGTATTGCCAGGGCGATTGCGTTAAAGCCAGATTTAATCGTCTGTGATGAAGCCGTATCCGCTCTTGATGTATCGCTACAGGCGCAAATTTTACATTTATTATCTTCGCTACAGAAGACATACGGAATTGCTTATATTTTTATTGCGCACGGTTTACCTGCTGTCCGATTAATAAGTGATCGGATTGCCATTATGTATAAAGGGGAAATCGTCGAAACCGGCACCCGTGACGAAATTTTTGAGAATCCGCAACATGATTATACGAAATCACTACTAGCTGCAGTTCCTCCCTCCCACCCGCGATTAAGGGAAGATGGATGAATCAGCTGTTACGAATTATAGGAGGAATTACTTCATGAAAAAACTGAAATGGCTCAGTATGACTATCGCTATCACACTTTTACTTTCTGCTTGTGGCTTTTCCGATCCCGATCAGGAAAGCGAAACAAGTCATAATGACTCAGGCAATGGTTATGAATTACTTACATTTGCCAATCCTGCAGATATTACGACACTGGATCCACAAAATAACAACGTCATCACAACTTCAGCAGTACTCGTAAACATATATAGTAAACTTGTAAAAAGAGATGCTGCTGGTGAAATCGTTCCAGAGCTTGCAACAGCTTGGGAACAAGTTAATGATACGACTTGGGAGTTTACATTGGAAGAAGGAGTAACGTTCCACAACGGAGACGACCTTACAGCAAAAGACGTGAAATTCTCATTAGAACGAGTGGCAAACGATGATACGTTACAGCAGTATTCCGTTTTTAACAAAATAGAAGAAGTAACGATTATCGATGATTATACGGTACAGATTATTACCGAAGAACCGGATCCGCAGTTATTAAGCAGATTATCAACGGTTGCTGCGAGTATTTTCCCAGCTGCCTATTTTGAAGAAGTAGGAGCAGAGGAATTTTTCAAAAATCCAATCGGCACAGGTGCTTATGAATTTTCCAAATGGAATCGAGATAGTTATGTTGAACTAACGAAATTCGCAAATTACTTCGAGGGTGAACCGAATTGGGAAAAGGTTCAATTTACCGTTGTACCAGAAGACTCGACCCGGGTTGCTGAACTATTAACGGATAAAGTCGATGTTGCCTTTAATATTCCTACGGCAGATATCGACCGAATAAATGACAATGAAGGAACCCATGTCAGTCTGGAACCAATCCAGCGTGTCATCCAGCTATGGCTGTCAACAGAAGATGATGCACCAACTGGTGATCCGCGGGTTCGTGAAGCAATCGATCTTGCCATTGATAACCAAGTCATTATCGATGAAATTCTATTAGGTGCAGCAGCACCGACAAGGACCCATGTTACTCCAGGGAACTTCGGAGCCGATGAGTCCCTTTATGATACGTATGAGTACGATCCAGACCGGGCAAAAGAGTTACTCGCAGAAGCTGGATACGAAGATGGAATTACAGTAGATATTTCAGTTAACAATTATTATACAGAGATGGCCGAAGTCGTTGGTGGAATGCTCCAGGATGTTGGAATCACAGCAAATCTGGAACTACTCGAACAAAGTCAATTTGCTAAACGCTTATTCGATGAAGATTTAGCAGAAGGTGTCTTCGTCGGTTGGGGAAATGACATGTTTGACGGCAGTGTACTCGATCTATTTAGAGAAGAAAATGTCACAAGCTATGCGAACGAAGAAGTTGACGAATTACTTGAAGCTGCAGCCTATAACATGAATGAAGAGAAACGGACAGAACAGTACCAACAAGTTCAGCAAATATTAGCGGAAGACAGAGGAGCCGTCTACTTATTCCAATTAGAAGGCCGTTACGGTGTGAGCGACCGGCTTAACTATACACCGAGACTTGATGAGTTGTATGTAGTTGATGAAATTACGTTAAATGAATAAGGGGAGGAAAATACGATGGCAGTCTCCGTCACATTAATGGAAGCATACATGATTGAAACATTACTTGCATCCGGAATGGAAAAAGCCGACTTGATTCACGCAATAAAAACAGAGGATCTGGATGCGATCTTGCAGGTCGATGATTCATTCGACTATCTAGCCTTTATTAAGGAAGCGAAAGATGATTTCAGGCGAGTGGAACAAGCAATTCAGTCTGGCTATACGATTAAATTTATTTCCGTTTACGGAATCGAACGGCTATTAAATATCAAATTTGCTTTGGAGCCAGGGAAAGATTATTCGTTAGAGGATCATCAATTTCATGGAATTAAACTGAAACAAGATGAATTTACCGATTTTGAAACAATGCTCTCTCCAAATTGGAACATTACAAATAAGAAAACAACCAATACCAAAGTAACATTTGACATCATACACCAAACCCACTCCCCTTCCTAACCGGGACAGGGGGTCAGAGCATTTGTCCCACTTTTTGCAGGAGAACTGTTCGGATGAAACTAGCTGGTAACATGTTTACCAGCTGGTTTTATTGGGACAATAACAGCCCCCTTTTTTTCTAAATGGAGCATCACAATCCCTTCCTTTCCGCATTTTTATCCATTCTGATACAGCTACTCACTAGATTCATATTTATGTTTTTACATCTCCATTACACAACAATACCCGATCCCTTTCCCTTCCAATTCACCAAAAAACAACAAGATCCACCAAGTGATTTAACGAAAAAAAACTAGTAGTTGACGCTAAATAATTTTAACTGTACAATTACAGATAACGACATTTTCTACTAGAATCCAATCTAGTAGAATCTTTAAGTACATGAGTTGTAAGCGCTATTACATAATATAGCTATTTTTACCACAAACAAATATAGCGCTAACATCATCTATTGTAATACAGGGGGAAGGGGTTGAATATTTTGTTAGAGGTATTAAATAAAATTAACGCATTCCTCTGGGGTGCGCCTAGTATGATCCTGCTAGTTGGGACAGGGCTCTTTTTAACATTTGCGTTAAAGGGACTGCAGTTCACCAAATTATGGTATGCTTTCAAACTAGCATTTACGCCTGATAAAGAGGATTCAGAAGCTGAAGGGGATGTAAGTAACTTCAAAGCTCTGATGACATCGCTCGCCGGGATGATTGGTAATGGGAATATCGCCGGAATTGCAACAGCCATTACGCTTGGAGGGCCTGGGGCGCTCTTCTGGATGTGGGTTGTTGGACTGATTGGAATGTCGACCAAGTATGCTGAAGCTGTTCTTGCGCAAATCTACCGTGTCAAAAATCCAAATGGCGAATATTCCAGTGGGCCAATGTACTATATTGAGCGCGGGCTAGGGAAAAAGTGGAAGCCACTAGCCATCGGGTTCGCATTTTTTGCGGGAATCGCAGCATTAGGAACCGGTAATGCCGTTCAGTCAAATACAATTGCTGACGTAATGGATAATAGTTTCCATGTAACGGGCTGGGTTACCGGAGTTTTACTTGTTATACTTACCGGTCTCATTATATTTGGCGGAATAAAACGAATCAGTAATGTTGCTGGAGTGTTCGTCCCTGTCTTAGCTATTTTATACATTGCGGGCTCTATGTTAATTTTAATCTTGAATTTTGATCAAATCATACCTGCATTTGGGCTAATTTTCCACCATGCGTTTACACCTGTTTCGGCGGCTGGTGGATTCACCGGATTTGTCGTCACGCAGGCAATCCAGCATGGGGTCTCGAAAGGAATATTCTCCAACGAGGCTGGTATGGGTACCGTAGCGATGATTGCAGGAAATGCCAAGACGAGCCATCCGGCCAAACAAGGCCTTGTTGCCATGACAGGTACATTCATCGTTACGATTATCGTTTGTTCGATGACAGGGCTCGTACTCGTTATTACCGGTTTCTGGGATCCATCTGGCGGATTATTGTCAGGAGTCGAGCATAATGCGAATCTTGATGGCGGCGCTTTGACTAGTGCTGCATTTGGAGCTGTTCTAGGCGTTATCGGTGAATACATCGTTTCCATTTCTGTTGTTTTCTTTGGATTTTCAACGATTATCGCCTGGTATGTCTATGGATCAAAAAGCTTTGAATACTTATTCGGCGTAAAATACGTCGGCATCTATGGTATTCTTTTTCTAGCAGCTACATATATTGGTTCAGTAGCCGACCTTAAATTGGTCTGGGCATTTGCCGATATGGCAAACGCACTTATGATTATTCCGAACTTAATCGGTCTATTATTATTGTATAAAGTAGTTAAACAACAAACAGAAAACTATTTCGCCAATCCAATTGAAAAAGAGCAATTGCAAAAAAATGCATAGCACTAATTTTAGGTGTAATATAGAAAATAAAAAACAAATAGAAAGAGGGATTCAAAATGAGAATCGGTATACCTAAAGAAATTAAAAATAATGAGAACAGAGTTGCCATGACACCAACAGGAGTTATTAATTTGAAGAGAGCCGGACATGAAGTATTTATCGAAACAGCTGCAGGACTTGGGTCAAGTTTCAAAGATGAAGATTATGAAAAAGCTGGCGCCACCATTGTATCTTCTGCTGAGGAAGCATGGGCTCAAGATATGGTTATGAAGGTAAAAGAACCACTTCCTGAAGAGTATGCCTACTTCCGTGAAGGACTAATTCTTTTCACATACTTACACTTAGCAAATGAGCCAGAATTAACAAGGGAACTCGTCGATAAAAAAGTTGTTGCTTTAGCTTATGAAACCGTACAACTTCCAGATAACTCACTACCATTATTAACACCGATGAGTGAAGTGGCTGGTACAATGGCAACGCAACTTGGTGCTCATTATTTAGAAAAAACACAAGGCGGAAAAGGTGTTGTACTTGCTGGGGTTCCAGGTGTTAAACGCGGGAAAGTTACGGTCATCGGCGGTGGTGTAGTAGGTACAAATGCTGCGAAAATTGCTGTAGGACTTGGTGCAGAAGTTTCCATTCTTGACTTGAACCCAACTCGTCTGCGCGAGCTCCACGAAATATTTGGCAATAATGCTAACGTGCTTATTTCCAATGATGTAAACATTGAACAGGAAGTAATTGATTCTGATATTGTTGTTGGCTCCGTGCTCATCCCAGGTGCAAAAGCTCCTGTGCTTGTATCAGAAGATATGATTAAACAAATGGAAGATGGTTCTGTCATTGTAGACGTTGCAATTGACCAAGGTGGAAACTTCGAAACAAGTGACCATGCGACAACACATGCTGATCCTGTTTATACAAAACATGGGGTTATCCATTACACCGTAGCAAACATCCCAGGTGCCGTACCAAGAACAGCAACAATTGCACTATCAAACGTTACAGTTCCCTATGCGATTCAAATTGCGAATAAAGGATATAAAAAAGCGCTACTCGATAATCCTTCATTACTTAAAGGTTTGAACACTTTAGATGGTAAAGTAACCTATCAAGCGGTAGCAGAAACATTCGACTTGCCATTTGAAGATGCGATTGGATTATTGAATAAATAATGATTGAAAAGACCTTTCAGGTGATTACTCCAAAAGTTAGATTATAACTCTAACTTTTGGGGGCGGCACCTGTTCCTAGCTTGGAAAGGGTCTTTTTATTTTTTTTAGAAAGTATACTAGTGTATAACGAATTAACCTTTTCTCCGACTATCTCCCACACCAAATATTCGAGTCATGCATACTATGATTATAATTTTTAGTGAAGTTTGAAGTGTAAACTTTCTCACAATCCACATTGATATGGATAATAATAAATAGTATCATTCAAATCAGACAAATTTTTCCATTTTTCCGCAAAAACATAGATAATACTATCCAGATTGTAAAGAAATTATGGCATTCTGGATATATCATATCGGTATAAAAGGGAGGGATGATAATGGAGCTTTTCATGCTGTTTTTCATTTTCTTAATGGGCGTCATTGCTCTAGGAGTTTACTTTTTACCAACCATCATAGCTAAGATAAATAATCAACCAAACTTCGTATCTATCTTTGTATTGAACCTATTTTTAGGCTGGTCCTTGGTTGGATGGGTCATATCACTAGTTTGGGCTGTTAAAAAAGTTTAACCTGAAAAGATGCTAATATTTTACTGCACTAATACGAATACCTTTATAAAAGAACCGGGAAAAAGCATGAAAAGTGATTCATGCTTTTTCCTTTTTATTAAAATATGACACGATTCAAAGCACGCAGGGGGATTTTAATTGAAAATATACACACTGACCACAACGCAGCACCTCCCCGTTCCCCAACAAAAAGCGTGGGATTTCCTGTCCAACCCTTCTCAATTAGAGAACATTACCTCAAGTGATTTATCATTTAAACCACTCCATCCCCTTCCACAAAAAATGAAAGAAGGGATGACTTTCCGTTATCAAATCAGACCTTTCTTAGGTCTTCGCATGAACTGGCAGGCGGAGATTACCCGTATTGAAGAAGGCAGCATGTTCATTGATATTCAACGCTCCGGGCCGTTTCGCTATTGGCAGCACGAGCACCGCTTGATCCAGAATACGGATGGTACAGAGATGCGTGATACAGTAAACTACGCAATGCCGTTCTCTATCTTTGGGGACATAGCACATCAATTATTTATCCGAAAGATGTTGGAAGACATATTTGAATACCGGAAACGGGCAATCGCAACCTATTTTGAAAACAACTAAGCCCCAAAAAATCCCAAGCTCATTTTAAATGAACTTGGGATTTTTAATGAAGCAATCCATTCAACCAGATCTCGTTTCAAGTGCCACTTCAGGTCCTTTTCTTCCTTTTATATAATTCCAAGCATAAATCACAAATATAATTACATAACCAATAATATCAGTTACAAGCTCGGGAACAATCAAAAGCAAGGAACCGACCCCGAGAATGATTCGAGTGATGACACCTAAATGTGTTTTAATATACCCTTCGACCGCCGCACTAATTGCAATGACAGCTATGGCCGAACTGATTGTGACAATTAGGATATCCATTACTGCGGCAAATGGAAATTCCGTTGCATTGACCGGTAATCCAGTTGGATTAATCAAAAGCATTGCAGGTTCGTAAACAAAAATGAACGGAACGATGAATCCTGCTATCGATAATCTGAGGGAGATAAATCCGGTTCGCATCGGATCTCCTCCTGCAAGTCCTGCCCCGGCAAAGGAAGCGAGTGCTACAGGTGGAGTAATGTTTGCAAAAATACCAAAATAAAATACAAACAGGTGAGCAATTAGAACCGGAATACCAAATTCCGCAAGTGCAGGAGCAGCCATTGTCGCGGTAATAATATATGCCGGAATGGAAGGGAGGCCCATCCCTAGTACAATGGAAGCAAGCATTGTCAGAATTAACGTAAGCATGAGTGAACCTGCACCAAGGCTAGTAATAGCAGACGTCAATGTCGCTCCAAAACTTGTTAAGTTAACAACACCAATTACGACACCGACAACTCCACAAGCAATAATTGTTGATAGGGATTGTCTCGTTCCCGTTTCCAGCGCTTCGAAAATATCTTTAATCGACATTCTCGTATGTTTCCTAAACCAAGATACAATCACGGTAATTACAATTGTATAAAAGGCTGAAAATGAAACTGGAAGTCCGTAGAACAGCATCGCAATTAAACATATAAGCGGAATGAGCAAATGCCATCCATTTTTCAGCACTTTTTTCAACTCGGGCAGATCTGCTTTCGGTAACCCTCTCAAGTTTGCTCGTCCTGCCCGGTAATGAACTTGCATAATACTACTCAGGAAAAATAATAGCGCTGGGATCAATGCTGCGAGGGCAATCGTTCCATACGATATCCCAGTTGTTTCCGCCATAATAAAGGCACTCGCCCCCATAACTGGTGGCAAAATCTGTCCACCAATAGAGGAACTTGCCTCAACTGCTCCAGAAAAGTTTTTATCATAACCGATCTTTTTCATTAACGGAATCGTAAAGGCTCCGGTACTAACGACGTTACCGACTGCGGATCCGTTAATTGATCCCATAAAGGCACTTGAGATAACAGCTACCTTAGCCGGTCCGCCTTGTTTATGTCCGGCTAGTGCAAGAGCAAGATCATTGAAAAACTGCCCCATCCCTGACTTTGCAAGAAATGCCCCAAACAAGATGAACAGGAAGATAAATTGGACCGAAGCACCGATTGCTGTTGAAAAAAGGCCTTCTGTTTTAATGTAAAGCTGACCAAATATATCGGATAAATCAAATGGCCTTGTCAAGAGCATCCGTGGTAACCAGTCTTGGTGGCTGAAGAAGGGATAGACAAGAAATAACATGGCCAAAATCGGCAAAATCCATCCCGTAACCCGGCGTGCTGCTTCAAAGACTAAAATGACAGTCATAATCGCCATTAGAATATCTGTCGTAGTCGCAATCCCGCCACGCGTTGTGACAATGTCGGGATATACAACAAACAAATAAACAGAGGAAGCGACACTTAGCCCGACGAGAATCCAATCATAGAATGGTATCTTTGTGCGATTTTGCTTTTTAAATGTCGGATAGAGTAGGAATACGAGAACAAGTCCACCCATTAAGTGGACATTCCGCTGTAAGAGTGTTGGGAGCGGATTAAATGTTACATATAAATGGAAGACAGCAAAAGAAATTGCGAGAAGCGATATGCCCCATAAGATTGCCTTATTATTTACTTTCCGCACATTCGATTCCAAGTCAAACTTTTCCAATACTTTCTGGACTTGCTCATTCGAGACTTCAACAGATGTTGTTGGCTGCTTTTCGTTATTCATAAAAATTCCCCCCTTATGTATTCCCATATAGGTACAGTACGCACGCTAATAAGAACGCGCTCGTGATCATTAAAGTAATGATGCAAAGGAATTTCACGATTTTCCACGTATATCGTCAAATCCACATATTCGGAAGCCGTTACATTTAATTCCTCATAAGCCACATCCATCTCCATATGGATAAAACCATTTTCAGTCGTTGTTCCTTCAACTTCATATGGTGTGCCAGCACCAAACGTCTTAAAATATGTTTCTAGTAACACAATTTCCTGCTTTTCTCGTTTATAGTTTTCAAACCATTCTTCTTTCTCAATGGAATGAATCCAGCCAAGTGTAAATTCGTTATGTTTAAGATAATAAGCGGTATTTTCTCCCGCTAATTCAATGACTGGCAAACGTAAAAGAAGAAGAAAAAGGAGCACGATGAGAAACGCGCTCCCGATCCAGATTTTTTTCTTATTGCTCATTAAAGTATTTTTCAGCTCCTGGATGTAATGGCGCAATAAGGCCGTCTTGAGCTGTATCTAATGATATATCCGCCGCTGCCTGATGTGAGTTAGCTAACTGTTCCAGATTCTCAAAGAAGGATTTGGTTAATTCGTACACATCATCCTCACTTAAATCTTCACGCACAACGAGCGCATTCGGAACAGCTGCAGTTGATACAACGTCCGCATTGTCATACATATCTGCTGGAATCTCATATGGAACAAAGTACGGATGTTCCTCTGCAATTTCAACAACTTTATCTGCATCTACCGTTACTAGATTAATATCAAGCGTTTCAGACAGTTCCAATACAGAGGCATTCGGCAGCCCACTTGTTAAAAAGGCTGCATCAATCGTTCCTCCAGATAAACCGTCAGATGCCTCCGCATAACCGAGGTAGTCCACCTGCAAGTCATCATATGTAATATCATGACCATTTAATAAAGCGCGTGCATTTATTTCTACTCCAGAGCCCTGGTCACCAACAGCCACACGCTTCCCGACTAAGTCTTCTATTGTTTCAATGCCGGCATCTGCCCGTGCAACAATTTGTACGACATTCGGGTAAAGATTCGCAATTTGTGTAATACCCTCTAACGGCTCTGAAAAACTTTCCTCTCCATTTAAAGCCTGGCTCAATGCATCACTCATAACAAATGCCATTTCTACTTTTTCATTTGCCAAGAGATTCAAGTTTTCAGCGGAAGCCCCTGTTGTTTGTGTACGAGAGTTGACATCGTAAGTTGATGTATAAATATCCGCAAGTGTCGTAGCGATAATATTATATGGACCAGACGCCCCGCCCGTAGCAATGGTCACAATATTTGTTTCAAGACCGGCAGAATCTCCATCTCCGCCATCACTGCTATCAGCGTCGTCTCCTCCATCATCGCCACAGGCTACAAGTACGATTGATAATAAACCAATCACGAGTAAGCCTAACCATTTTTTCCTCATTTCTTGATCCCCTCTCCCCTTTTTTCTATTTAATATAGCGTTTTCATTATAATATCTTAGTAATATTTTGTCAATTACAATATATTACTCTATTTAAATAATTCGACTTTATTTTACCCAATAAAAAAGAGGTGCCATGCACCCCCCCAAACTACACCACTTCTTCCTAGCATTCTACAATTTTTCCCTTTGCTCTTTCGTCACAATATGAAAAGCTAGACCAACAAATAAAAACCCACTAACAAAGTTCCCAATCGTCACAGGTATTTGATTCCATATCCACCAGTCCGCCATTCTGATATCCGCTCCGACCATCATGGCTGCAGGTATTACAAACATATTCACGACAGCGTGCTCAAACCCTTGAGCGAAGAAAATGAAAATTGGTATCCACATGGCAGTAATCTTTCCGATTGTGGAGGTGGATGTAGCATTCATCAGGACTCCTAACGTAACCATAAAGTTGCATAGCATCGCCTTTACAAATACAACAACCATTCCATCCCAGCCGTATGCTTTATAATCTAATGTTTTACTTTCTGCTACAGCAATTAATTTTTGTATCATGATTGAGTCCTCAATATTTCCAAAATGTGTAATATAGATTGTGTATAATACCGCATAGATAACACTACCAGCCAAGTTTCCAATAAAAGCCCATGTGAAGTTACGAGCAATATTGGGCACGGTTATTTTATTGCGAAATCGTGCGATCGGCATCGCAACAAAAGATCCCGTTACAAGTTCAAGATTCAATAATAGAGTTATAACAAATCCAGTTGGAAAAATAAGCGCCCCAACAATATCTAGCCCTGTTTGAGTCGCACCAGTAAATGCCAATGTTGTCGCATATCCTAATAATACACCAGCTAGCATCGCTTTAATCAAAATGTGACTAATTGGCAATTGTGCTTTATTCTTTCCAGCCACTGCAACAGACTCAATTACTTGAGGTGGTTTCACATAGTCCATATCCATCTACCCTTTTCATTATAATAATCTTTTGTTCACTTTTTCACATTATTTAAGTGTTACGTCCATTATAATCTATTTTCGGGAGATTGAGTCTGACAGTTTTGTGTACATATAGTTATCGACTCGGATGATAGGCTCCAATCTAAATTATGGCAACATAAAAGCCAGAACCGATTGCAGCTCAGCTATCAGTTCCGGCTAAAATAGATTTATGAATAACAGTTCACCTAGCTCTTTTTCTTCACTTTGGCTTTCTCCATTTACATGGATTTCGGACAAAAACACCCTCACTCTAAAATAACACTCGGAATGTACGTTAGAATGTGGGTTCTCTATCCATCTAGTGACTTTTAATCATACATGAAATCATCCAATAAAATTCATATCGTAGCCGAAGCCTAATTAATTACTTCAGCAGTATCAAGACTCAAGTGTTTTCGAACCGTTCCATGTGGGTCAATGACATATTTTCTTGCTGCCCCGCCGTCAAACTTTTTATATCCATCTGGTGAGTCACCAATAGATATAACCGTAGCGTTCACCACTTTTGCAATTTGTGCACGATCACTTAAAATCGCCTGCATTAAATTACGGTTATATTTCATTACAGGCGTTTGTCCCGTAACAAAATGGTGTGCTTTTGCAAAGCCTAATCCAAACCGGATTTTAAGGGTTCCCTCTTTTGCCTCCGCGTCAACTGCACCCGGGTCCCCCGTAACATATAATCCAGGAATACCGAGACGTCCTCCCGCTCGCGTTATATCCATAATCGAGTTCAGTACCGTCGCTGGTGCTTCCCCGGCATCTCTTCCATGTCCGCTCGCCTCAAAACCTACCGCATCTACTGCACAATCCACTTCCGGTACACCTAAGATTTGCTCGATTTGCTCACCAAGATCATCATGCTCTCTCAAGTTTACCGTTTCACAGCCAAAGCTTCTCGCCTGAGCCAACCGTTCTTCATTTAAGTCCCCTACAATGACAACCGATGCACCAAGCAATTGTGCAGAGTGAGCAGCCGCAAGTCCAACCGGGCCGGCTCCTGCTACATATACCGTCGATCCCATCTTAACTCCTGCACTATAAGCACCGTGATATCCAGTCGGGAAAATATCCGAAAGCATCGTTAAATCAAGAATCTTATCCAGCGCCTGGTCTCTATCAGGGAATTTTAACAACTGGAAATCAGCATACGGAACCATCACATATTCGGACTGACCACCGACCCAGCCTCCCATATCTACATAACCATATGCAGAACCTGGACGATCTGGATTTACATTTAGACAAATATGTGTGTCTTGCTGGCGACAATTGACACAACGCCCACAAGCGATGTTGAACGGGACAGAAACAATGTCACCTTTTTCAATGAACTCTACGTCACTGCCGACTTCTATTACTTCTCCCGTAATCTCGTGCCCCAATACCAAACCACTTGGAGCGGTCGTTCTTCCGCGAACCATATGCTGGTCACTTCCGCAAATGTTCGTTGCAATCACTTTTAAAATAACTCCATGATTACACTTCCTTCCGACGTTCAGCGGGTTAACACCTGGTCCATCACGGAGAACAAGATCCGGATAACCGATATCCTTCACTTCCACCTCTCCCGGCTTGGAATACACTACTGCTTTGTTTGACAAACGAATCACTCCTTAAAAAATTTTTATAAGGATGTCCATCATGTAGGCATTGCTCTCTGAATTCGATTATATCAGGGTTAAGCAAAAATTCAATTAGTTTTAATTTACATGAATTTACAAAATATAACACCATAATGTCTGTTAAGACGAAAGTTTTGTTGAATATACCACAAAAATGCAAATAAAAAACTAGAACTGCAATTTATTCCAGCAGCCCTAGTTTAGTTAAAATCTTACTTCCTTATATCATTTCTTTTTCTGAAACGATTACACCGTCTTCATCCGCATAAACGAAACTCCCCGGTCTCCATTTTACATCACCAAAAGTAAACCTCACATTCCGTTCGCCAATTCCATTCTTTTTACTTTTAAGCGGATTTGTTCCAAGTGCCAAAATCCCGACATCCATCATAGCAAGATCTCCGGAATCACGGACACAGCCGTTAATAATCACACCAGCAAGCCCGCGGGTAACCGCAATCCCTGCTAATCGATCTCCCATAAGTGCACAGTTCCTTGACCCCCCGCCATTTACGACAATGACAGAACCTGCTGGCACTGATTCAAGCGCTTCTTCGAATAAAACATTATCTTCATACACATGAACCGTTTCAATTTTCCCGGAAAAACGGTGCCGCTTCCCGAAAGAACGAAAGTCCATTTTGCATACCTGGACCTCACTTGCATGGTCATCACAAATGTCTGCTGTATTAAAATTAGCCATTAACTATTCCCCCTTTTGCTGATCCCTTCCTTATTAGCGCGGATTCCTGCACATTCCTGGAATGAGAAAGATATCGACGAACATCCATAGCCAAAGAATGCTAAGCGGAATGTAGCCGATTAAGATCCACTGCGTTGCCCACCCAGTTACCCCTAATAATAACTGCATAATTCCAGTTGCTACCCTTCCAGTGTAGAACCGATGAACTCCAATCTGGCCGAAGATGAGCCAGAGGATATATGCTAATGCGATACTTTTCTGATGCATGATGTTACCTCCTGTTTGTCTATCTGCTCCTTTAACAATAAACCGTATCCTAACTTATATTATTCCACCAGCACAATCCTCCAAACCTCCAGTTGACCAATTCGATAACAATTGGGTGACACGAGGAACTTCAATAGTACGTATCTATTAGCTCCTGTGCCTCTTTTCCTAATTCCGGTGTTTTGGTTACGCCACTGAAGAAGTCCAGGTTATCAAAGGAGCGCTCATCGGCCATTGCAGAGTCAACTATTTCTAGTAATTCACTTTCCGGTAACTCGAAAGCATCCTTATCTACTTTAATCACATAATTATAAGTACCATCATTCCAAATATACTTGTATTCAAATCCAACATTTTCTTCGACTTTAGTGACTGTAATCCCATTTTCCGTCTGGAAGTCTTCCTCTGTTTTCACTGTCGCATACAGTTCTTCTTCATCTGTAATTTCATATGTCAGATGATCATCCTCGATAAAATAGTCAGCTCCTACAACAGAATAATTTGGTTCCAATTTACTCTCGTTATAACTAAGCCAAGTCCCTCTCAGCGTAGCGCGGTTTTCGCTAAGAGATGGAAACTTAATATTATCTAAATCAATGGTGAAACGCGAGTAGACTGGGTCGTACGCTCCCTCTTCTTCTGTTTTGAACGTTTTACTCATTAACTCCAGGAAGCCTTCATCTGCTTCATCATATTCATCGTCTTCACCATAAATAGTCGCAATATAACATTCATCCTGATGCTTCACAGCGAGATTGGAAGTTTCATATTCATAATGACCATAGTACCCTTCCACCTGATCATCTTTAAATTCCTCTCTATATTCCAAGTCACTTGTCCATTCATCCAACCCATCTTCACAGGCCCAAATCTCATTGGAATAATGAATCCCTCGATCCGGTGATTCAGACCGGTATGTAGACGCATAGGTTGATTGATCCGCTTCCGCAAATTCCTTATCCATAAAACGATGCATATAAATCGAGTCGAGGGTCATATCCTCTGTAATAAATCCAAGCTTCAATCTTTCCTTCTGATCTTCTACTGTCATAATGATTGACTGACGTTCATCAAGTGCGTGGTCCGGATCGATGAGCGGCCCCGTTCCAGATGGTTCCGTTCCTTCCGTTTTATCATCTTCATTACTTGTTTCCGTGCTGCTCGCATCACCCTCATCACTACAACCGGCAATTAGAATTGCAATAAAAAGCAATAAGAGTATAAATAGTCGTTTTTTCATATTCTCTCCTCCTGTATACTAAAATCGTATCGTTTTACAGGCAGGCTTGAAATCGGAAGAAAGAACTATTTCCCAAAAAATTCCGTAAAAAGAAAGACTCATACCATATGGATTTTTTACCGAACGTCCACATTACCACCACTTAACACACAGACGATATTTTTACCTTCCACTCCTAATTTCCCGCTCATCGCTGCAGCTACCGTAACGGCAGCTGACGGTTCAATAAGTTGCTTCATCCGTTCAAGAACAAGGATTTGTGCCTCTTTAATTTCATCCTCTGAAACAAGAACAATATCATCCACATACTGTTGGATAATCGGATAGGTCATGAATCCTGGTTTACTTGCCCGAAGCCCATCTGCAATCGTGGATGATCCAGGAACTTCCGTGATTTCCCCACTTTTTAATGACAAATACGTATCATTTGCGATTTCCGGTTCCACCCCAATTACTTTCACATTCGGCTTACTCTGCTTAATTGCCGTTAGAATACCAGCTATTAGCCCGCCGCCACCAATTGGAACAACAACCACATTAGCTTTAGGCAGCTGAGCAAGTATTTCCAGACCGATTGTTCCCTGCCCTGCCATTACAAATGCATCATTATATGGTGGTATAAATACACCGTTCTTTTCTTTCGCAAGCTCCTTTGCCCGAGAAATCCGCTCCTCTGAAGTCGTACCGAACGTTTCAATCTTCCCGCCATACGCTTCAATTGCTTTACGTTTCGTATCCCGGACATCTTCCGGTGCAACAACCGTAGCCGGCACCCCGAGCTGCGTTGCAATATAGGAAACCGCCTGTCCATGGTTTCCACTGGATGCCGTTGTGATATACGCCGCTTTCTCCCGGACCATCTTCTTCACTTTATTTGTCGCCCCACGAATTTTAAATGATCCGGTTTTCTGCAAATGCTCCGCTTTAAAATACATTTCATTTCCACAGATTTCACTCAGGCTGCGCGAATGTAAAATTGGTGTCGTATCAATCACATTTTGAATATCCCGCTTCGCCTGTAATATGTCGTGAACAATTATCATAAGTTAATCCCTCCTGATCAAACGTGAAAATTTTCTTAAATGTCATTATAAGCGATAGAGGAAGCGATTGCACGACTTGAATTTTTGGGCAATTTGAAAAGAGGAAGAGACATAGCTAAGTAGTTCTTTTCAGAGATGGAAAAATAAATAATCGCAAGTGTTGAATTAACATAAAACAAAAAGGACAATATCTATTAATGGTGCTAATCAAGTAAACAATCGTAATATTCATCTAAATAAAAGAAATTTTATGTTAAACTATCTTTGCAGAGTTTATGAATCGATGTATTTACACTATCGGGCAGGTTAGTGAAAGTAAAATCCTTGGGAACCTTTCGTTTTCTAATTCGTATATGCCATAAGGATAGGAGGGAATTTATTTATGAAGAAAGTGTTTGAGGTTACATATGAAGGACACCATATTCAAGTGGTTAATACCTGGTTTAATGGTGAAAAGTTATACATTGATGGTAAACTACAGGATGGAAATTTAGGTATCGCATTGAGAGCAACTTTGAGAGGAATTCTTAAAAAGAATGATCAAATTACAAAAAACATTAAAGTCAGCCTCGGTGGTATTTTTACAATAAAATGCAAGATTTTTGTAGATAATGTTTTGGTTTTTAGTAAATAGATAGCCTTTTATAAATTAAATGGTGCAAGCGCTAAACAAGGGATTAAACAAAACATTGTCTTTATAGGAGCATTCCTGTAATGAAGAAATTTGAGGTTTGAACAAAAAAGAGCCTCTCTGGTATAGTACTGGGTGTCAATGCGCATTGACCCCTAAATTAAAACATACCAAGGAGAGGACTCACCATGAA